>NZ_JBHTVQ010000010.1:79456-136524 GCF_042792855.1 Streptomyces sp. NPDC056600 | reverse complement strand
AATTCCGGAGGTGTCCTGGGTGATGCCCTGGATGGTGCCGACGCCGTACTGGCTGCCGTACGTGATCCAGACCTTGCCGCCCTTGGCGGAGTAGGGGATGGGCGTGCCGTCGTCCGTGACCGCGTTCCAGCTGACACCGCTGACGATGTCGCCGAAGCCGTCGTGGTTGATGTCGCCGACACCGCTGATGACGCCGGGGCGGAGCTTCTGGTAGCCGGAGGTGTCCAGGCCCGAGGCGGTGCCCAGGAGCAGGAAGTTGCTGTTCCAGCCCTCGGCGCTGTCGGTCTCGTAACCGCTGACGACCAGGTCGGTGGTGGCGTCGCCGTCGACGTTGCCGGCGGTGAGGTTGGCGGGCGCCTCGGAGGTGATGATGGGCGTCTGCACCGTCTGGCGGCTGCCGTAGGCGCCGGTCGTGGAGATGCCGCCCTTGAAGACGTACACCTTGCTCTTGGTGGTGCCGACGGCCAGGTCCTGCTTGCCGTCGCCGTCGAAGTCGCCGGCGGCGAGCAGGCGGCCCCACTGGTCGTGCGAGGTGGGGGCCGGGTCGTTGATCTGGACGGCGCCGGCGCCGGTGAGGCCGGAGGCGGAACCCCAGACGATGGTGACCATGCCGGCGTCCTTGTCGTCGCCCAGGTCCTCCCCGGGCGCGCCGACGGCGAGGTCGTCGTAGCCGTCGCCGTTGAAGTCGGCGTAGGCGGTGTCGTCGCCGAAGTTGTCGGAGGCCTCCGCGCCGCCGGGGACGCCGGAGGTGTCCTGGCTGATCAGCGTGCGCTTGGTGGCGGTGATGCCGGTGCCCTTGACGCCGTAGGTGACGACGACCTGCCCGGCGTAGCTCTTGCCCGAGACGGTGGAGTACGCGACGGTGGCGACGTCGCCGATCCCGTCGTTGTTGAAGTCCGCCTGCGAGGCGACGGTGCCGTCGACGGCCGAGGCGGTGGTCGCGGCGGCGAAGGTGAGCAGCCCGCCGGTCACCGCGGTGGCGGCGACGGTCGCGAGGGCGGTGCGGGTCTTCCTGTGCATGCGGTTCCCTCAAATGCCGTGCGGGGAGCGGCGCCGAGCGCGGGTCCCCGGGAGGAACAAGGCCGGGCCTTGGGTGGCCGGCAGTGATCAGACCTGTGACAGGTGTGGTTGGTTGTACGGGAGTTGTGAAGATTTTCGCCCCGGGCCGGGGCCGTGGCCGTGGTGGCACGGCACACGGCCCGGGGAACGGTCGACGGGCGGGTCAGTCGGCGAAGTTGTAGCCGACGTACGGCCGGCCCGTGGTGGAGACGCCGAGCGCTGTCGGGGAGAGCGCGCGGGAGCCGGTGCCGGTGATCTTGCCGCCGGCGGACGGCAGGTACGTGATGCTGCCGTTGCCGTCGTTCTCACCGCTGCCGACGACCAGGTCGGCCCGGCCGTCGCCGCTGACGTCGTCCAGCTTCACGTCCAGGCCGAAGGAGTCGCCCTTCTCGTTGGAGCCGGGGACGCCCGCGGTGTTCTGGTCGATGTACTGGGAGCCGGTGCCGGTGATGCCGGAGGCGTTGCCGTACAGGACGACGACCGAGCCGGTGTCGGTGACGCCGTCGACGTTCTCGCCGGCCACGCCGACCGCCAGGTCGAGGAAGCCGTCCCCGTTGACGTCGCCGAGGTCCAGCTCGAAGCCGAACATGTCGTTCAGTTCGGCGGAGCCGGGGACGCCGGAGGTGTCCTGGGTGATGCCCTGGACGGTGCCGACGCCGTACTGGCTGCCGTACGTGATCCAGACCTTGCCGCCGTCGGCGGCGTAGTCGTCCGTGACGCCGTCCTGGACCTTGTTCTGGTGCCAGCCGCTGACGATGTCGCCGAAGCCGTCGTGGTTGATGTCGCCGACACCGCTGATGATGCCCGGACGCAGTTCCTGCGCACTCGCGGCGTCCAGACCGGAGGCGCTGCCGAACAGCAGGAAGTTGCGGTCCCAGTAGTAGCCGCCCGAGGCCTCCGGGGTATAGCCGTTGGCCACCAGGTCGGTGCGGTGGTCGCCGTTCACGTCGCCCGCGGTGAGGTTGTACAGCGGCCGCGTGGTCGAGATCGGCGCCTGCACCGTCTGGCGGCTGCCGGAGGTGCCGTTGCGGGAGATGCCGCCCTTGAACAGGTACAGCTTCGTCTTGCTGGTGCCGACGGTGAGGTCCTGCTTGCCGTCGCCGTCGAAGTCGCCGGCCGCGAGCAGGCGGCCCCACTGGTCGTGCGAGGTGGAGGCCGGGTCGGCGAGCTGGACGGCGCCGGCGCCGGTGATGCCGTTGGCGGAGCCCCAGAGGATGGTGACCATGCCGGCGTCCTTGTCGTCGCCCAGGTCCTCCCAGGGCGCGCTGACGGCGAGGTCGTCGTAGCCGTCGCCGTCGAAGTCCGCGTAGGCGGTGTCGCTGCTGAAGCCGTCCTCGGCCTCGGCGCCGCCGGGGACGCCGGAGGTGTCCTGGCTGATCACGGTGCGCTTGGCGGCGGTGACGCCGGTGCCCGTGGCGCCGTACGCGACGACGACCTGGCCCGCGTTCGCCTTGCCGGAGACGTACGCGCCGTCGGCGGAGGTCGCCACGTCGCCGACGCCGTCGCCGTTGAAGTCGGCCTGCGAGGCGACGGTGCCGTCGACGGCGAGCGCGGGCGTGGCGGCCGCGAAGGTGAGCAGGCCGCCGGTCACCGCCGCGGCGGCGACGGTCGCGAGGGTGGTGCGGGTCTTCCTGTGCATGCGGATCCCCTTAGAACCACGTGGGGGCGGGTGCTGCGCCCCGGGGAGAAGAAAGTCGAACGTGGGGTGGTGGCAGTGGTCAGACCTGTGACGGGTGGGGTTGGTTGTACGGAAACCGAACGAAAGACCGACCGGGCCGACGCGGCGGGTCGCCGGCCTACGGCGTGCCGGGACGCAGGCACGCCGGAAGCCGGGACGCCGGAAGCCGGGACGCGGTCACGGCGTCCCGGCTTCCGGGTGCGGAGCGGTGCGGAGCGGTGCGGAGCGGTGCGGAGCGGTGCTCAGGCGGTGCTCAGCGGTGTGGAACGGGTGGGTCAGTCGGCGAAGTTCACGCCGACGCCCGGCTTGCCCGCCGTGGAGACGCCGAGCGCCGACGGGGAGAGCGAGCGGGAGCCGGTGCCGGTGATCTTGCCGCCGGTGGACGGCAGGTAGGTGATGGCGCCGTTGTAGTCGTTCTCGCCGCTGCCGACGACCAGATCGGCCTTGGCGTCGCCGTTGACGTCGTCGAGCTTCACGTCGATGCCGAACATGTCGCCCTTCTCGTTGGAGCCGGGGACGCCCGCGGTGTTCTGGTCGATGTACTGGGTGCCCGTGCCGCTGATGCCGGAGGCCTTGCCGTACAGGACCAGGACCGAGCCGGTGTCGGTCACGCCGTCGACGTTCTCGCCGACGACGCCGATCGCGAGGTCGAGGAAGCCGTCGCCGTTGACGTCGCCCAGGTCCAGCTCGTGGCCGAACATGTCGTTGGACTCGCTGGTGCCGGGGATTCCGGAGGTGTCCTGGGTGATGCCCTGGATGGTGCCGACGCCGTACTGGCTGCCGTACGTGATCCAGACCTTGCCGCCCTTGGCGGAGTAGGGAGTGGTCGTGCCGTCCTCGTTGGCCGCGTTCCACATGGCGCCGCTGACGATGTCGCCGAAGCCGTCCGCGTTGATGTCGCCGACACCACTGATGATGCCGGGGCGCATCTCCTGGTAGCCGGAGGCGTCCAGGCCCGAGCCGGTGCCGAGCAGCAGGAAGTTGCGGGTCCAGCCCTCGGTGGGCTCGTAGCCGCTGACGACCAGGTCGGTGGCCGCGTCGCCGTTGACGTTGCCGGCGGTGAGGTTGAACGGAGTGGCGCCCGTCATGATCGGCGTCTGGACGGTCTGGCGACTGCCGGAGGCGCCCTTGCGGCTGATGCCGCCCTTGAAGACGTAGACCTTGCTCTTGCTGGTGCCGACGGCGAGGTCCTGCCTGCCGTCGCCGTCGAAGTCGCCGGCGGCGAGCAGGCGGCCCCACTGGTCGTGCGAGGTGGGGGCGGCGTCGTCGATCTGGACGGCGCCGGCGCCGGTGATGCCGTTGGCGGAGCCCCAGAGGATGGTGACCATGCCGGCGTCCTTGTCGGTGCCGAGGTCCTCCCCGGGCGCTCCGACGGCCAGGTCGTCGTAGCCGTCGCCGTCGAAGTCGGCGTAGGCGGACTCGTCGCCGAACCGGTCGCCGGTCTCGGCGCCGCCGGGGACGCCGGAGGTGTCCTGGCTGACCAGGGTCCTCCTGGCGGTGGTCAGGCCGGTGCCCTGGACGCCGTAGGCGACGACGACCTGGCCCGCCTCCGCCTTGCCGGCGACGGTGGCAGTCGCCGAGGACGCCACGTCCGCGATGCCGTCGTTGTCGAAGTCGGCCTGCGAGGCGACGGTTCCGTCGACGGCGACCGCGGTGGTCGAGGCGGCGAAGGTGAGCAGGCCGCCGGTCACCGCGGCGGCGGCGACGGTCGCGAGAGTGGTGCGGGTCGTTCTGTGCATGCGGTTCCCTCAGGTGCCGTGCGGGGAGCGGCGGCGTGCCGGGATCCCCGGGGAGGAGCTGGGCCGAGCAGGGGAGGTCGGCGGTGATCAGACCCACGACGGGCGGGATCGGTTGTACGGGTGAGGTGAAAATGTTCGACCGGTGGGACGCCGCGGGCCCGGAGGCCGTGGTGGCGTCCGGGCCCGGGGCGCGGGCAGGCGGGTGGGTCAGTCGGCGAGGTGGTAACCGATGTGCGGCTGGCCCGCCGTGGAGACGCCGAGCGCCGTCGGGGAGAGCGCACGGCCGGTGCCGGCGATTTTCCCACCGGTGGAGGGCACGTAGGTGAGGGCGCCGTTGCCGCCGTTCTCGCCGCTGGCGGCGATCAGGTCGGCCCGGCCGTCACCGTCGACGTCGTCCAGCTTCACGTCCGTGCCGAAGAAGTCGTGCTTCTCGTTGGAGCCGGGGACGCCCGCGGTGTTCTGGTCGATGAACTGCGCACCGGCCCCGGTGATGCCGGCGGCCGAGCCGCGCAGCACCACGACCGAGCCGCTGTCGGTCACGCCGTCGACGTTCTCGCCGGTCACGCCGACCGCGAGGTCGAGGAAGCCGTCGCCGTCGATGTCGCCGAGGTCCAGCTCGTAGCCGAAGCCGTCGTTGGCCTCGCCGGTGCCGGGGACGCCGGAGGTGTCCTGGGTGATGCCCTGGACGGTGCCGACGCCGTCCCGGCTGCCGTAGGTGATCCAGACCTGGCCGCCCTTGGCGGCGTAGGGGTCCGTGACGCCGTCCGCGGACCCCTCCTGGTCCCAGCCGCTGACGATGTCGCCGTAACCGTCGTGGTTGATGTCGCCGACGCCGGTGACGATGCCCGGACGCAGCTCCTGCGCGCCGGCGGCGTCCAGGCCGGAGGCGGTGCCCAGCAGCAGGTAGTTGCGGTCCTGGTAGGCGCCGTTCTCCGGCTCCGGCGCGTAGCCGTTGACGACGAGGTCGGTGCGGTGGTCGCCGTTCACGTCACCGGCGGCGAGGTGGTAGTACGTCGCCTCGGTCCAGACGGGGGTCTGGACGGTCTGGCGGCTGCCGTAGGAGCCGGACCGCGTGATGCCGCCCTTGAACAGGTACACCTTGGTCTTGTTCGTGCCGACGGCCAGGTCCTGCTTCCCGTCGCCGTCGAAGTCGCCGGCCGTCAGCAGGCGCCCCCACATGTCGTGCGAGGTGGGGGCCGGGTCGTCGATCTGGAAGGCGCCCTTGCCGGTGATGCCGGAGGCGGAGCCCCACAGGACGGTGACCGTGCCGCCGTCCTTGTCGCCGCTCAGGTCCTCGTCCGGTGCGCTCACCGCCACGTCGTCGTAGCCGTCGCCGTCGAAGTCGGCGTACGCGGTGTCGTAACCGAAGTGGTCGCCGGCCTCGGCGGAGCCCGGGACGCCGGAGGTGCTCTGGCTGACGACGGTCCGCCGGGAGGCCGTCAGTCCGGTGCCCTTGACGCCGTAGGCGACGATCATCTGGCCGGCCTCCGCCTTGCCGCCGACGTAGGCCCCGTTGGCCGAGCCGATGACGTCGCCGACGCCGTCGCCGTTGAGGTCGGCCTGCGAGGCGACCGTGCCGTCGACGGCGAGCGCGGGCGCGGTGGCCGCGAAGGTGAGCAGTCCCCCGGTCACCGCGGCGGCGGCGACGGTGGAGAGGGCGGTGCGGGTTCTGCGGTGCATCAGGGTTCTCCCAGGCCGGCGGGAGGGCCGGCCGGGGACCGCTTCGACCGCCTCGCGCAGAGGAACGTCCGGCGTGAGCGTCCGGACGCCGGTGAAGACCCCCGAGGGCCGGGCATGGTTGTACGGCGGGGGAGTGGGCCGGATCACCCGCGTCCGGGGCAGGCGGCCGGGGCGCCCCCGGAGCGAGCCTGGTGTGGCCGGGCGGGCGGTCCGGGCCATGGCCTCAGTCGGCGAACCGGTCGCCGAGCTGCGGCTCGTGCGCGGTGGGGACGCCGAGCGCCGTCGGGGAGAGCGCGCGGGATCCGGTGGCGGTGATCGTCCCGCCGGCCGAGGGCAGGTAGGTGATGCTGCCGTTGCCGGTGTTCTCCCCGCCGCTGCCGACGACGAGGTCGGCCCGGCCGTCGCCGCACGGGGCTCCCTGGTCCGGCGGGGCGGTTCGGGTCAGGGCCGTCCCGCGGTGTCGCCCGGTCCGCGGGACCGGGCGCGGTGCACGACCGGCGTCGGCTGTCCTGTCGTCGGGTGTGCTGTCGCCCGGTCAGCGGGCGAGATCCTCCCCGAGCATCGGCTTGCCGGCCGTGGGGACGCCCAGCGCGGTCGGGGACAGGACACGCGAGCCGGTCGCGGTGATCCTTCCCCCGCCGGCGGGCAGGAAGGTGATGCCGCCGTTGCCGTCGTTCTCGCCGGGGCTCGCGACGACCAGGTCGGCCCTGCCGTCGCCGGTGACGTCGTCCAGCTTCACGTCTCCGCCGAACCCGTCCCCGTCCTCGGCGGTGCCGGGCACGCCGGAGGTGGCCTGGTGGAGGGTCTGCGCCCCGCCGGTGGTGATGCCCGAGGCGCTGCCGTGCAGGATGACGACGGCGCCTGTACGGGTGGCGCCCACCACCTCGGACACCACGCCGACGGCCAGGTCGAGGTAGCCGTCCCCGTCGATGTCGCCGAGGTCGGTGGAGAAACCGAAGCCGTCACCGGTCTCCCCGACGCCGGGGACACCGGCGGTGTCCTGGTCGACGGACCGGACCCTCCCGGTGCCGTCCTCGGTGCCGTAGGTGATCCAGATCCGGCCGCCCAGAGAGGAGTAGGGCAGGCCGGGGCGGTCCGTCCACCTGTCGTACGTCATGCCGGAGACGACGTCCGCGAGGCCGTCGCGGTCGATGTCGCCGATGGAGCTGTGGCTGCCGGGCGGCATTTCCGTGACGCCGGCGGGGTCCAGGCCCGAGGGTGAGCCGCGCAGCAGGAAGTTCCGGGGCACCCGGATCGACTCCATCCCCTCTTCGGCGAAGCCGCCCACCAGCAGGTCGGTGGCCCCGTCCCCGTCCACGTCGCCGGCGGTGAGTGCCTGTGAGATCCGGTCGGTGAGCGGGGTGGGGACCTGCTGTGCGTCGCCGTAGGAGCCGGATCTGGTGATGCCGCCCTTGATCAGGGTCACCGTGGTGCTCAGGCCGATGACGGCCAGATCCTGCCTGCCGTCGCCGTCGAAGTCACCGGCCGCCAGACGGTCGCCCCAGCGGGCCGACCGGAAGTCGCCGGCGGGGTTCTCGATCTGGACGGAGCCCTGGCCGGTGAGTCCGCCGGCGGAACCCCACAGGACGGTGACGGATCCGGCGTCTTGGACGTCCCCGACGTCCTCCCGGTGGGCCCCGACGGCGAGGTCGTCGTAACCGTCGCCGTCGAAGTCGGCGTAGGCGTTGCGCCACCCGAACCAGTCCGCCTCCTCGGGGGTGCCGGCCACGCCCGGGGTGGCCTGGCTGATCACGGACCGCCTGTCCGCCGTGAGGCCCTTGCTCTTGACGCCGTAGGTCACGACGACCTGGCCGGCCTTCGGGTGGCCGTTCACGGTGGCCCGGGCCGAGGAGACGACGTCGCCGGCGCCGTCGCCGTTGAAGTCGGCCCGCGCGACGACCGCCGCGTCCGCGGCGACGGCGGCCGGTGCGGCGGCGGTGAACAGGCCGCCGGTGAGGGCGGCCGCCGAGGCGGCCGTGAGGGCGGTGCGGGTTCTGCGGTTCATGCGGCTCCCTGGTCCGGCGGGGCGGACCGGGTCACGGCCGGCCTCGCGGTGACGCCCCGGCCGCCGAGGCCGGGCGGTCTACGAGACCGGTGACAACTCCTGATGGTTGTAGGGGCAGTTGAGGTGCACCCCACGGAAGGCCGGGCCCTGTCCGCGCGGATGGTGGCGGCGTCTGTCGGCGAAGGGGACGAGGTGCCGCCCGGGGAGGCAGGGCGCCGCGTCCCCGGGACGGACGTCGGCCGGTGCGACCGACGGCAGCGGAAGCCCGCGAGGTGCCGGTCGCGTGGGGCGGCGGTGACGGCGTCCCCGGAGTTCACCACCGGCCCGGTGTGGCCGGCGTCGGGCACGGGGGGCACGGAAAAGCCGGAGCCCGGCCGAGCTCAGGAAGCTCGGCCGGGCTCCGGCCCTCGTACAGCGCCGCCGGTTCACTGCGCCGGCTGCGGCTCCGGCGTGTCCTCGGTCTCCGCCTCGCCCGCCGGGTCGGCGGGGGTCTTGACCGACTCCAGGAGGAGCTGGGCGACGTCCACGACCTGGATCGACTCCTTGGCCTTGCCGTCGTTCTTCTTGCCGTTGACCGAGTCGGTCAGCATGACCAGGCAGAACGGGCAGGCGGTGGAGACGATGTCCGGGTTGAGGGACAGGGCCTCGTCGACGCGCTCGTTGTTGATGCGCTTGCCGATCCGCTCCTCCATCCACATCCGCGCGCCGCCGGCGCCGCAGCAGAAGCCGCGCTCCTTGTGGCGGTGCATCTCCTCGTTCCGCAGGCCCGGGACGTTGGCGATGATCTCGCGCGGAGGCGTGTAGATCTTGTTGTGGCGGCCCAGGTAGCAGGGGTCGTGATACGTGATCAGACCCTCGACCGGGGTGACCGGGATCAGTTTGCCCTCGTCGATCAGGTGCTGGAGCAGCTGGGTGTGGTGGATGACCTCGTAGTCGCCGCCGAGCTGCGGGTACTCGTTGCCGATGGTGTTGAGGCAGTGCGGGCAGGTGGCGACGATCTTCTTCGCCGACTTCGGCTTCGCCGACTCCGGCGTGACCTTGCCGTCGTCGTCCATCTCCTCGCCGAACGCCATGTTCAGCGCCATGACGTTCTCCATGCCGAGCTCCTGGAACAGGGGCTCGTTGCCGAGGCGGCGGGCGGAGTCACCGGTGCACTTCTCGTCGCCGCCCATGATCGCGAACTTGACGCCCGCGATGTGCAGCAGCTCGGCGAAGGCCTTGGTGGTCTTCTTGGCGCGGTCCTCCAGGGCGCCGGCGCAGCCGACCCAGTAGAGGTACTCGACCTCGGTGAGGTCCTCGATGTCCTTGCCGACGACCGGGACCTCGAACTCGACCTCCTTGAGCCATTCCAGGCGCTGCTTCTTCGCCAGGCCCCAGGGGTTGCCCTTCTTCTCCAGGTTCTTGAGCATCGTGCCCGCCTCGGAGGGGAAGGCCGACTCGATCATCACCTGGTAGCGGCGCATGTCGACGATGTGGTCGACGTGCTCGATGTCCACCGGGCACTGCTCGACGCAGGCGCCGCAGGTGGTGCAGGACCACAGGACGTCCGGGTCGATGACGCCGTTCTCCTCCAGCGCCCCGATCAGCGGGCGCTCGGCCTCGGCGAGCGCCGACGCGGGCACGCCCGCCAGTTGCTCCTCGGAGGCCTTCTCCTCGCCCTCCATGGTCTTGCCGCCGCCGGCCAGCAGGTACGGGGCCTTGGCGTGCATGTTGTCGCGCAGCGACATGATCAGCAGCTTCGGGGAGAGCGGCTTGCCGGTGTTCCAGGCGGGGCACTGCGACTGGCAGCGGCCGCACTCGGTGCAGGTGGAGAAGTCCAGCAGGCCCTTCCAGGAGAACTGCTCGACCTGGGAGACGCCGAAGACGTCGTCGTCACCGGGGTCGGCGAAGTCGATCTCCTTGCCGCCGGAGGTCATCGGCTGCAGGGCGCCGAGCGCCGTGGAGCCGTCCGCGTTGCGCTTGAACCAGATGTTGGGGAAGGCCAGGAAGCGGTGCCAGGCGACGCCCATGTCCGTCCGGAGCGAGACCACGATCATCCAGATGAAGGACGTCCCGATCTTGATCATCGCGAACAGGTAGATCAGGTTCTGCAGCGTGGTGACGCCCAGGCCCTTGAAGGCCAGCACCAGCGGGTACGAGGCGAAGTACGCGGGCTCGTAGTGCGGGATGTCCAGCAGGGCGCCCTCGAGGCCGCGCAGCATCATGATCGCGAGGCCGATGGTCAGGATGACCGTCTCGACGAAGTACGCCTGGCCGGCGTTGGACCCGGCGAAGCGGGACTTGCGGCCGGGGCGGGTCGCCTTGGAGAGCTGGCGGATCACGATCAGCGTGAGGATGCCGAGCGTCGTCATCGTGCCGATGAACTCGACGAACATCTCGAACGGCGTCCAGTGCCCGATGAAGGGGATCGCCCAGTCGGCCTGGAAGAGCTGGCCGAACGCGGTGATCAGGGTGGGCACCAGGGAGAAGAAGCCGACGGCGACGAACCAGTGGGCGAAGCCGACGATCCCCCAGCGGTTCATCCGCGTGTGGCCGAGGAATTCCTTCACCAGCGTCACGCTGCGCTGGTAGGGGTTGTCGGTCCGGGTACCCGCGGGCACCGGCTGCCCCAGCTTGAAGTACCGGACGAACTGACCGACGGCGCGTGCGAGCAAGGCGACGCCCACCACGGTCAGGACCAGCGACACGATGATCGCGGCGAGTTGCATGGGAGGCTCCTCGGGCCTGCGAGGGGTGTGGAGAACAAGGAACGGAGCAGATTACTAAGCGGTAACTTATCCAGTCCGTTCGAGACTATCCATATCCAGCGCCGCCCGCAGCCGTCGGAGCGGTGATCTGCGTCGCTGAGGGTTGCCTCAGTATCTCCCGGGGCAGGGGCGTGGTGCGTCCGCCCTTCCCCGCGCCGCCCGCCGCGTCCCTCGGTTGCCCCGCCGGGCCGGTTCCGGGAAGCCGCCGGAGCGGCCGTGAAGCGCTCTCCGGCGGCCCTGCGGGCCCCGCCTCCGTAAAGTTGAGTCCGTCCGGCTCAGGTCTGTTGCCTCTCGCCGCGAGGTCGTGCACACTTGAGTCTGTTCCACTCAAGTCAGCTGGAGGAAGATCACCATGGCACGTGCGGTCGGCATCGACCTGGGTACGACCAACTCGGTCGTCAGCGTTCTGGAGGGCGGTGAGCCCACCGTCATCACCAACGCCGAGGGCGCCAGGACCACGCCGTCCGTCGTCGCCTTCGCCAAGAACGGCGAGGTGCTCGTCGGCGAGGTCGCCAAGCGCCAGGCCGTCACCAACGTCGACAGGACCATCCGGTCGGTCAAGCGCCACATGGGCACCGACTGGAAGATCAACCTGGACGGCAAGGACTTCAACCCGCAGCAGATGTCCGCGTTCATCCTGCAGAAGCTGAAGCGGGACGCGGAGAGCTACCTGGGCGAGAAGGTGACCGACGCGGTCATCACCGTCCCGGCGTACTTCAACGACTCCGAGCGCCAGGCGACGAAGGAGGCCGGCGAGATCGCGGGCCTGAACGTCCTGCGCATCGTCAACGAGCCCACCGCGGCCGCCCTGGCCTACGGCCTCGACAAGGACGACCAGACCATCCTGGTCTTCGACCTCGGCGGCGGCACCTTCGACGTCTCGCTGCTGGAGATCGGCGACGGCGTCGTCGAGGTGAAGGCGACCAACGGCGACAACCACCTCGGTGGTGACGACTGGGACCAGCGCGTCGTCGACTACCTGGTCAAGCAGTTCCAGAACGCCCACGGCGTGGACCTGGGCAAGGACAAGATGGCCCTGCAGCGTCTGCGCGAGGCCGCCGAGAAGGCCAAGATCGAGCTGTCCTCGTCCACCGAGACCTCGATCAACCTGCCCTACATCACGGCCTCCGCCGAGGGCCCGCTGCACCTGGACGAGAAGCTCACCCGCGCCCAGTTCCAGCAGCTCACCTCCGACCTGCTCGAGCGCTGCAAGGTGCCGTTCCACAACGTCATCAAGGACGCCGGCATCCAGCTCGGCGAGATCGACCACGTCGTCCTCGTCGGCGGCTCGACCCGCATGCCCGCCGTCGCAGAGCTCGTCAAGGAGCTGACCGGCGGCAAGGAGGCCAACAAGGGCGTCAACCCGGACGAGGTCGTCGCCATCGGCGCCTCGCTCCAGGCCGGTGTCCTCAAGGGCGAGGTCAAGGACGTTCTGCTCCTCGACGTCACCCCGCTGTCCCTCGGCATCGAGACCAAGGGCGGCATCATGACCAAGCTGATCGAGCGCAACACCACGATCCCGACCAAGCGCTCGGAGATCTTCACGACGGCCGAGGACAACCAGCCGTCCGTGCAGATCCAGGTCTACCAGGGCGAGCGCGAGATCGCGGCGTACAACAAGAAGCTCGGCATGTTCGAGCTGACCGGCCTCCCGCCGGCCCCGCGCGGCGTCCCGCAGATCGAGGTCTCCTTCGACATCGACGCCAACGGCATCATGCACGTGACCGCGAAGGACCTGGGCACGGGCAAGGAGCAGAAGATGACCGTCACCGGCGGCTCCTCGCTGCCGAAGGACGAGGTCGACCGCATGCGTGAGGAGGCCGAGCGCTACGCGGAGGAGGACCACAAGCGTCGCGAGGCCGCCGAGATCCGCAACCAGGGCGAGCAGCTCGTCTACCAGACCGAGAAGTTCCTCAAGGACAACGAGGACAAGGTCCCGGGCGAGGTCAAGACCGAGGTCGAGGGCGCCGTCGCCGAGCTGAAGGAGAAGCTCAAGGGCGACGCCGCCGAGGGCGACAACTCCGCGGAGATCCGCACCGCCACGGAGAAGCTCGCGGCCGTCTCGCAGAAGCTCGGCCAGGCCATGTACGCCGACGCCCAGGGCGCCCAGGCCGCCGGCGGCGCCACGGCCGGTGACGCCCAGGCCGGTGCTCCCGAGGACGACGTGGTGGACGCCGAGATCGTCGACGACGAGCGCAAGGACGGTGCCGCGTGACGGAGGAGACCCCGGGTTTTGACGAGAAGCCCGACGTCCCTTCCGGCAGCGGTTCCGAAGACGCCGAGCCGCAGGCCGCCGACTCCTCCCAGGAGGAGCCGGCGGCCCCGGCCGGGGACGCGGCACAGGCCGCAGGCCTGACGGCGCAGCTCGACCAGGCCCGCACCGCGCTCTCCGAGCGCACCGCGGACCTGCAGCGGCTCCAGGCGGAGTTCCAGAACTACCGCCGCCGGGTCGAGCGCGACCGGATCGCGGTCCGGGAGATCGCCGTGGCGAACCTCCTGACCGAGCTCCTGCCGGTGCTCGACGACATCGGGCGCGCCCGTGAGCACGGCGAACTGGTCGGCGGCTTCAAGTCGGTGGCCGAGTCGCTGGAGACGGTCGCGGCGAAGATGGGCCTGCAGCAGTTCGCCAAGGAGGGCGAGCCCTTCGACCCGACGATCCACGAGGCGCTGATGCACAGCTACGCGCCGGACGTCACCGAGACCACCTGCGTGGGCATTCTGCAGCCCGGGTACAAGATCGGCGACCGGATCATCCGCCCCGCGCGGGTGGCCGTGGCCGAGCCGCAGCCGGGTGCGCAGGCGGACGCCGAGGAGTCGGGGGCCGAGGGCGAGAAGGCGTCCGAAGGTGCCGACGGCGCCGAGAACGCCGAGAACGCCGAGCACAAGGAGAACGGTGGCCCGGACGAGGGCTGACGTGAGGCGGCGCGCCGGTCTTCGGCGCGCCGGTGACGGACGGAAGGAGGGACGTCGGGGATGAGTACCAAGGACTTCATCGAGAAGGACTACTACAAGGTTCTCGGCGTTCCGAAGGACGCCACCGAGGCCGAGATCAAGAAGGCGTACCGGAAGCTCGCCCGCGAGTTCCACCCGGACGCCAACAAGGGCAACACGGCCGCCGAGGAGCGCTTCAAGGAGATCTCCGAGGCCAACGACGTGCTCGGCGACCCCAAGCGGCGCAAGGAGTACGACGACGCCCGCGCGCTCTTCGGCAACGGTGGCGGCTTCCGTCCGGGCCCGGGTGCCGGAGGAACGTTCAACTTCGACCTGGGCGACCTCTTCGGAGGGACCCAGGGCGGTGGCGCCGGCGGTGGCGGCTTCGGCGGTGGTGGCGGCGGCGGTCTCGGCGACGTCTTCGGCGGCCTGTTCGGCAACCGCGGCGGCGCCCCGGGCGGCGCCCGCACGCAGCCGCGGCGCGGGCAGGACATCGAGTCCGAGGTGACGCTCAGCTTCACCGAGGCGGTGGACGGCGCCACGGTGCCGCTGCGGATGTCCAGCCAGCAGGCGTGCAAGGCCTGTTCGGGCACCGGCGACAAGAACGGCACGCCGCGCGTGTGCCCGACCTGCGTCGGCACCGGGCAGGTGGCCCGCGGTTCGGGCGGCGGCTTCTCGCTGACCGACCCGTGCCCCGACTGCAAGGGGCGCGGCCTCATCGCCGAGAACCCCTGCGACATCTGCAAGGGCTCCGGCCGGGCCAAGTCCTCGCGCACCATGCAGGTCCGCATCCCGGCCGGTGTGAGCGACGGCCAGCGGATCCGGCTGCGCGGCAAGGGCGCGCCCGGCGAGCGGGGCGGACCGGCCGGCGACCTGTACGTGGTCGTCCACGTGGACGACCACCCGGTCTTCGGCCGCAAGGGCGACAACCTGACGGTGACCGTGCCGGTGACGTACACGGAGGCCGCCCTCGGCGGCGAGATCCGGGTGCCCACGCTGGGCGGTCCGCCGGTCACCCTGAAACTGCCTCCCGGCACGCCCAACGGGCGCACCATGCGCGCCCGGGGCAAGGGCGCGGTCCGCAAGGACGGCACCCGCGGCGACCTCCTGGTCACCGTCGAGGTGAGCGTTCCCAAGGACCTGTCGGGCAAGGCCCGGGACGCCCTCGAGGCGTACCGCGAGGCGACCGCGGGGGAGGACCCGCGAGCGGAGTTGTTCGAAGCCGCGAAGGGAGCATGACGAGATGGACGGTCGGCGGCGCAACCCGTACGAACTGACCGAGGACACCCCGGTCTACGTCATCTCGGTGGCGGCCCAGCTCTCCGGCCTGCACCCGCAGACCCTGCGTCAGTACGACCGCCTCGGCCTGGTCTCCCCGGACCGCACGGCCGGGCGTGGCCGGCGCTACTCGGCCCGCGACATCCAGCTGCTCCGCCAGGTGCAGCAGCTGTCGCAGGACGAGGGGATCAACCTGGCCGGGATCAAGCGGATCATCGAGCTGGAGAACCAGGTCGCCGCCCTCCAGTCCCGCGTCGCGGAGCTGCAGTCCGCGGTCGAGGGCGCGGCGGCGACGATCCGGGCCCGCGAGGCGGCGGTGCACGCCTCCTACCGGCGGGACCTGGTCCCGTACCAGGAGGCGACCCGCACCAGCGCCCTGGTGGTGTGGCGCCCGCCGACGCGGGGTCAGTGACGGCGGGACGCGAACGGCCGAAGGGCCGGGGAGACCTGACGGTCTTCCTGGCCCTTCGGTGTGTAAGGGGCCGCTCGCGTGGACTCAGTACTGGTCGTACCGGATGGCGTAGGTGTGGATCGCGAGAAGCTCCGTGCCGTCGGCGCGGACCCCCACCACCTGGTACCAGGTCGTGGAGCCGAGGAGCTGCTCCGGATCGCTGTAGCGGACCCAGCCCTGGGCGCCGCCCCGGACGCTGCCCGCAGGCCGCCAGCCGGTGTCGCCCCAGACGCTCACCCGGTACTCGGTGATGTCGGCGCATTCGTCGACGCCCGAGCAGTGCCAGGTCGCCGCGACGGTGGCGGGACCGCCGGAACGCGGACTCGCGGTCAGCGGGCCCGAGGTCGTGACGACCGGGTCGCCGGGAAGAACGACGAGCTCGGTGACGGTCACCGTGGGGACGCTGGGGTCGTCCGGCGCGAGCACGTTGTCGAACTCGTCCATGGCCCGGACCGAGTAGGTGGCCTTCTCTCCGTCGGGGAGGTTCGGGCACAGCCTGACGTCCATGTCCTCGTACGTGAAGGTGCAGGAGACGTCCTGCCACTGGACCGTACCGTCGCTGCCGGTGACGGCGCGCCGGACACGGTAGGACGCGATGTCGTCCGCCGGAACGTCCCAGCGCAGCAGCACGCCGTCGGCGCGGGGCGTGGCCGTCAGGCCGGTGAGCGGGGCCGGTGCGGTGCGGTCGGTGGTGTTGACCGTCACTGGTGTGGACCGCTCGGACGCGTTGCCCCTGCCGTCGGTGACGCCCGCCGTGTAGGTGTACGTGGTGTCGGGTTCCCCGGTCCGGTCGACGCAGCTGAAGATCATCTCTCCGTCGGCCCAGCTGTACGGGTCGTCCATGTAGGTGTCCTCGTCACCCTCCCGGCACTGGACCTCGACCGTCTCCGCGTCGGGCCCGGTCCCCCGCGTCCGGTACACGTACACCCGCGCGCCGTTGGCGAGCTCGCCCCAGAGTGGTTCCTCCGGCGTGTTGAAGGTCAGGAACACCTGGCCGGGACGCACCAGTGCCTTCAGACCGTAGGGTGCGGCCGGTGGTGTGCGGTCGACGCCGTCGACGGTGAAAGGAGCGGAGAGGGCCCCCGGGTTGCCCGCCGTGTCGTAGCCGCGTACGAGGAAGACCCCGGCGTAGTGGGACCAGTCGTGGAACGACGTCTGAGCGGAGGAGCCCACCTTGGTCCGCTCACCGGTCTGCGGGTCCTGCCACAGCACCTCGTAGCGGGTGGCGTCCGCGACCGCGTTCCAGCTCAGGCGTGCGCCGTAGAGGTCGGTGCCGCCGGTGAGTCCGGTGGGCGCGGCCGGACCGGTGAGGTCCACCGTGGTGACGCCCTTGTCGGCGGTGCCGGTGGAGGTGTTGCCTGCCTTGTCGTAGGCGCGGACCTCGTAGTAGTAGAGCTTGCCGTCCATCGGCGGGGTGTCGGTGTACGAGGTCGCCGACGCCGTGGTGACGGCGAGCGGCTTCGTCGGGTAGGAGCCGCCGGAGACGCGGCGGTAGACCTGGTAGCCGGCGAGGTCCATCTCGGGGTTCCTGGTCCAGGAGAGCTTGGACTTGTAGGTGCTGGTGCTGTAGGTCAGGGCGGCGCCGCCGGGCGTGAGCGGCTTGACCTTGTCCACCGTCGCGGTGGTGCGGGGGGTGTAGGCGAACTTGACGTCGGCCGAGCCGGTCCAGTTCACGAAGTCGATCCGCAGGCTGTGCTTGCCCTGGGGGACGGTGAGGTTGACCGTCTTGGAGACCGTGCTGGAGACGTTCTTCCAGAGGTCGACCTTGCGGACGCCGTCGAGGTAGACGCGGATGCCGTCACGCGAGGACGCGGTGAAGGTGAAGGGGCCGCCGGAGCCGAAGTCGCGGGTGACGGATCAGCGGACGCCGAAGTAGTTGGAGGGGAGGCCGGTCGCCGGCGCTCCCGTTCCCCAGTTCTGGTCGATGGCGCTGTCGCAGTCGGTCTTCTTCGGCATGCCGGAGAAGCTGGTGTCCGCGAAGAACTGCCGCTTGAACACCGGGGAGGCGCAGGTCACCGCCGCGGAGGAGGTGGAGGCGGCCACGCCGATCAGGCCACCGGTGGTGGCGAGGACCACCGCGGCGGCGGTGGCGGCGCGTGCCGTGGAGATGCGGTTCACGATCGGGGAACTCCTGAAGGGTCCGTGAAGAGGGCCGTTCGCGGGAGACGGCCGTGAACCATGACTCACGAGGGACGGACGAGGTTGTACGCCGGCCCGCGCCCCCTGTGGGTGATCACCCCACGGATGCGCGGGACACCCAGGGAGACGTGTGAAGGGACACTGGCTATGATTCCGCTCTGTCTTCACACGAGCCGCAGAACATCGTCCCGGTCACGGCAACGACCGATTCCCCTTCGTGCCGTTCCGCCCGTGACGCCCTCGTCGGCCCGGATCGTGGTGGGACGCCCCGCCCTTAACCGAACGCAGAAGTGGGCTTTCGAATGCGTCGTTATGCCATATCCATGGCCGCCGTCACGCTGTCCTTCTCGCTCGCCGCGTGCGGGGGTGCTCAGGGGAAGGATGGCGACGACGCCGCTCCGTCCGACCTGAACGACATCACGATCGGTCTGCTGATGCCGGAGAAGAAGATCTCCCGGTACGAGGCCTTCGACTTCCCGATCTTCAAGGACAAGGTCGACGAGCTCACCGACGGCCAGGGCGTGGTCCGCTACGCCAACGCCAACGGCGACCAGACCGCGCAGAACCGGCAGATGCGCTCGATGGTCGACGCCAAGGTCGACGTGATCGTCGTGGACGCGGTGGACGCGGCCGCGGTGGCGTCCGAGGTGAAGTACGCCAAGGAACAGGGCATCCCGGTCATCGCCTACGACCGTCTGGCCGAGGGCCCGGTCGACGCGTACGTCTCGTTCAACAACACGGTGGTCGGCGAGGTCCAGGGCCGGTCGCTGGCCGAGGCGGTTCCCGGCGAGTCCATCGTGATGATCAACGGCTCGCCCGCCGACCCCAACGCCGCGATGTTCAAGGAAGGCGCGAAGGGCGAGCTGACCGGCCTCACCGTCGCCAAGGAGTACGACACCGACGGCTGGGACCCGCAGAAGGCCAAGAAGAACATGGCGGAGGCGATCAAGCAGCTCGGCGTCTCCAAGATCAAGGGCGTGCTCTCCGCCAACGACGGCATGGCCGGCGGCGTGGTCGAGGCGCTCAAGGAGGCGGGCGTCACCGACATGCCGCCCATCACCGGCCAGGACGCGGACATCGAGGCCGTGCGGCGCATCGTCACCGGTGAGCAGTACATGACGGTCTACAAGCCGTACCCGAACGAGGCCGAGGCCGCCGCGGAGATGGCCGTCGCCAAGGTCCGCAGCCACGACATCCAGTTCGACGCGCTGACCCGCGACTCGGTGGACAGCCCCACCGACAAGGACATTCCGGCGGCGCTCGTCCCCGTGATCGAACTCACCCGGGACAACATCAAGGACACCGTCGTCGCCGACGGCGTCCACAAGGTCGACGAGATCTGCGTGGCCGAAATTCGCGAGGCCTGCAAGGCCGCCAAGCTGCTCTGACGTCCTGACGCACCGGCCGGCCCCGAGCCCCCTCGGGGCCGGTGGCGTATTGCGGCGCGGGTCCGCGGCCGCGCATAGTGGCGCTGCGAACAGGCGGCGCTACCGGGGGTGGAGAACTGAATGTCCGGTGAGGCTGCCGCGGTCCGTGCGGCCCAGGAGCATCCGCACGGTCCCGAGCGCCTGTGCGAGGAGGGCGACCGGGCGTACGCCCGTGCCGTCCGCCGGGGGCGGGTGCCGCGCCGCGATTCCGAGGCGGTGCCCTGCCTGCTGGACCTCGGCCTGCTGCACCCCGACCCGGACGACATGGACTGGCTGGTGCCGACGGCGCCCCAGGAGGTCATGACCCGGCTGCTGCGCGAGCTGTGCGCGGAGATGGGCGACGCCCACCGGCGGATGGACTCGGCGCTCTCGGCCGCCGACCGCTACGCGGGCCTCGGCAGCCGGCTGCGCCCGGCGGGCGGCACGGGGCCGCTGGGGAGCGAGGCGTCGCTGCGGGTCCTGGACGGGCTGCCGAGGATCCAGACGGCCATCGACGAGGCCTCCGCGGCCTGCGTCACCGAGGTGCTGACGGTGCAGCCGGGCGGCATCCGCCCCGAGCACGAGCTGACCGAGGGCCTGCCGCGCGCCATGGAGCTGCGGCACCGCGGCGTGCGGATGCGCGACCTGTACACGCATGTGGCCCGGCACGGGCAGGGCCTGCTGGGCTACCTGGAACTGATGGGCGACGCCGTCGAGGCCCGCACCCTGGACGAGGTGCCGGAACGGCTGATTCTTTTCGATCGCACGGTCGCCTTCGTGCCGGCCAACAGCCGCCGCTCGGTGGCCCTGGAACTGCGGCACCCCGCCCTGGTGGACTACCTGGCCACCGTCTTCGAGCGGCTGTGGCGGCTGGCGGTGCCGGTCGGCTCGCCCGTTCCGGCGCCGGAGGACGGCGGGGTGGGGGTGTCCCACCGGGAGCGGTCGATCGCCGCGCTCCTCGCCGAGGGCCACCAGGACGCCGCCATCGCCGAACGGCTCGGCATCAGCGTGCGCACCTGCCGGGCGCACATCGCCCGCCTGAGCGAGCGGCTGGGGGCCGCCAGCCGGACCCAGCTGGGCGTGCGGATCGCCCAGGCGGGTCTTGACCGCCCGCCGGGGGCGGACGGCTTCCTGCCCTAGGACAGGTCCTGCCCCCCGGCAGGGGCCTCGTCGGCCTCCTCCGCCTCCTCGGCGCCCTCGGGGCCCTGCGTGTCGCTGCCGTCCTCCAGAAGGCCCGAGCGGGCTATCAGGTAGCCGAGCTGGGCCCGGCTGCCACTGCCCAGCGCGGCGGCCAGTTTGGCGATGTGGGCGCGGCAGGTGCGGACGTTCATGCCGAGGCGCCGGGCGATGGCCTCGTCCACCTGCCCCTCGACCAGCAGCCGGGCGATGGTCCGCTGGATCTCGGGGACGCCGTCGACGGCGGCTTCCCTCGGCTGCTCCTGGAAGAGGGGCTCGGCGCTGTGCCACTGCTGCTCGAAGACCTTGACCAGGTAGTCGACCACGCCGGGATGGCGGAGCTCCAGGGCGACCTTGCGGTCGTCCTGGGCGGGTATGAAGGCCACCGAGCGGTCGAAGATGATCAGACGGTCGACCAGGGTCCGCGCGGTGCGGAACTCCATCTGCGACTCGTTCATCAGCCGCGCGTAGGTGAGGGTTCCGTGACTGTGTCGGGCGGTGTGCTGGTAGAGCACGCGGGCCGCGATACCGTGCGGTGCCTCCTGGGCGAAGTGGACCGCCGCGGTGAGCGCCGGCTCGCTGCGGCCCCCGCCCGGCTGCACGGAGAGGATCTCCGAGCGGCAGTTGGCCTGGGCCAGCCGGATCGCCTCGTTGATCCGCTCCGCGCCCTCGAGCACGGTGATGGCGTGGGTCGTGGGCCGGCTGTGGGTGGCGATGGAGAGGAACGGCTCGAAGGCCTGGGCGAGCTGGACCGCGTGCTCGCGACGCTCCCGGATCTCCCGCTCGAGCGGGTGCAGCCGCTGGGACAGCGCGGTCATCGGCGGCACCGGCCGGAGCCAGGCCGAGTCGTCGGGATCCGGCTGGAGCAGGGCGAGCTCCAGCAGGCAAGGCGCACTCTCCGCCGCCGAGCGCCGGATGCGTCCCAGGTGCAGCGCGTCCGCGTAAAGACGCCTGCCGCTCTCGCACAGCTCCTCCATCCCGTGGAGATGTGTCCCTGTTGTGCCGGTATTCCGCAAATCTCCGCCCCCCAGGGTTATGAACGTGCAGGAACATGATGCATCTTCGAACTGGCCATCGTGTGCCGGTATGCGCCATCGTCTGATGCGGCGGGGATCGTATTGGGAAGTGAGGACGAAGCCCATCATGTGCAAGAGAATGCTTCTCTCGGCGCTTGCTGTTGCCTTCTCGGCGGGCGCGCTCCTCGGTATCGCCGACGGGAGTGGGCAGGGCGTCGACGGTGGCACGAGTGTCCAGGCCGACTGGGTCTGGTACGACAGCGTCACGGCTCGTCCCGCGTACGAGGCGGGCGCGGAAGCATGACCACCCCGCCGGACGACCGCTCGTTCCGCCGTGAGATGGCCGTGGCCTACCGGTCCGGCTGGCACTTCGTCGACCTCGTCACCGCGCTCCCCCACGCCGGCGACTCCCTGATGGTCACCGTCTTCGGGGAGCCGGTCGTGGTGACGCGCGACGAGGAGGAGGACGTGCGGGCGTTCCGGTGCCTGCGCCGCCCCCGCGGAGCGCCGCAGCCGGTCCGCTGCGCGATCCGCTATGGAATGATCTTCGTGAACCTGGACCAAAGGGACCACCGGGAGTTCGCCCCCCACGAACTCCCCGAAGTCTCCTCAGCCACCCCCCGCAGCGCCTGACGCGATACCCCCAACGTCAAAGATCGCCTCAGGTGCTTCCCCCCGGCAGCGGCGCCACCGTGACCTGAACACGGTGGCGCCGCTGTCGTGTGCCCGGGAACTCCTCCGCCTCCCACCGCATTGAGTGGAATAGACTCAAGTTTGTGGACGTTGGCCGCGTCAGAGCGGGTATCCGACGCGTGTACCCGCACGCTGACGTGAGGCAGGCAAGGGAGGAGTACCGGACGTGGACGCCGAGCTGACCAACAGGAGCCGGGAGGCACTCAACGCGGCGAGCAGCCGCGCGGTGACCGAGGGGCATCCGGACCTGACGCCCGCACACCTCCTGCTGGCACTGCTGGAGGGCGCCGACAACGAGAACGTCCTGGACCTGCTGGCCGCCGTGGAGGCCGACCTCGCGGCCGTGCGGCAGGGCACCGAGAAGGTGCTCGCGGGCCTGCCCAGCGTGACCGGCTCGACGGTCGCGCCGCCCCAGCCCAACCGCGACCTGCTGATGGTGGTCGCGGACGCCGGGCAGCGGGCGAAGGAGCTGGGCGACGAGTACGTCTCGACCGAACATCTGCTGATCGGCGTCGCCGCCAAGGGCGGTGCGGCCGGGGACGTGCTGTCCCGGCAGGGAGCCGACGCGGACAAGTTGCTGGACGCGTTCCAGAAGATCAGGGGAGGACGCCGGGTGACGACCCCGGACCCGGAGGGTCAGTACAAGGCACTCGAGAAGTTCGGCACCGACTTCACCGCCGCGGCGCGCGAGGGGAAGCTCGACCCGGTGATCGGCCGGGACCACGAGATCCGCCGTGTCGTGCAGGTGCTGTCGCGCCGCACCAAGAACAACCCGGTCCTCATCGGCGAGCCCGGCGTGGGCAAGACCGCCGTCGTCGAGGGCCTCGCCCAGCGGATCGTGAAGGGGGACGTGCCCGAGTCGCTGAAGAACAAGCGGCTGGTGTCGCTGGACCTCGGCGCGATGGTCGCGGGGGCGAAGTACCGCGGCGAGTTCGAGGAACGGCTCAAGACGGTCCTCGCCGAGATCAAGGACTCGGACGGGCAGATCATCACCTTCATCGACGAGCTGCACACCGTGGTCGGCGCGGGCGCCGGCGGCGACTCGGCGATGGACGCGGGCAACATGCTCAAGCCGATGCTGGCCCGCGGCGAACTGCGCATGGTCGGCGCGACCACGCTCGACGAGTACCGCGAGCGGATCGAGAAGGACCCCGCCCTGGAGCGGCGCTTCCAGCAGGTGCTGGTCGCCGAGCCGTCGGTGGAGGACACCATCGCCATCCTGCGCGGACTCAAGGGCCGCTACGAGGCCCACCACAAGGTGCAGATCAACGACAGCGCCCTGGTCGCCGCGGCCACCCTCTCCGACCGCTACATCACCTCCCGTTTCCTGCCGGACAAGGCCATCGACCTGGTCGACGAGGCCGCCTCCCGGCTCCGCATGGAGATCGACTCCTCCCCGGTGGAGATCGACGAGCTGCAGCGCTCCGTCGACCGCCTGAGGATGGAGGAGCTCGCCCTCTCCAAGGAGACCGACCAGGCCTCCAAGGAGCGCCTGGAGCGGCTGCGGCGCGACCTCGCCGACAAGGAGGAGGAGCTGCGCGGGCTCAACGCCCGCTGGGAGAAGGAGAAGCAGTCCCTCAACCGGGTCGGCGAGCTGAAGGAGAAGCTGGACGAGCTGCGCGGCCAGGCCGAACGCGCCCAGCGCGACGGCGACTTCGACACCGCCTCCAAGCTGCTCTACGGCGAGATCCCGGCCCTCGAGCGGGAGCTGGAGGCCGCCTCCGAGGCGGAGGCGGAGGCCTCCCGCGACGACACCATGGTCAAGGAGGAGGTCGGCCCGGACGACATCGCGGACGTGGTCGGCTCCTGGACGGGCATCCCCGCCGGGCGGCTGCTCGAGGGCGAGACGCACAAGCTGCTGCGGATGGAGGACGAGCTGGGGCGCCGGCTCATCGGCCAGAAGCAGGCCGTCGCCGCCGTCTCCGACGCGGTGCGCCGCACCCGGGCGGGCATCGCCGACCCGGACCGGCCGACCGGCTCGTTCCTCTTCCTCGGCCCGACGGGCGTCGGCAAGACCGAGCTCGCCAAGGCGCTCGCCGACTTCCTCTTCGACGACGAGCGGGCGATGGTCCGCATCGACATGTCGGAGTACAGCGAGAAGCACAGCGTGGCCCGGCTGGTCGGCGCGCCTCCCGGCTACGTCGGCTACGAGGAGGGCGGCCAGCTCACCGAGGCGGTGCGGCGGCGGCCGTACAGCGTCGTGCTGCTGGACGAGGTGGAGAAGGCGCACCCGGAGGTCTTCGACATCCTGCTCCAGGTCCTCGACGACGGCCGCCTCACCGACGGCCAGGGCCGCACGGTCGACTTCCGCAACACCATCCTGATCCTCACCTCCAACCTCGGCAGCCAGTACCTGGTGGACCCGCTGAGCAGCGAGGAGACCAAGCGGGAGCAGGTGCTGGAGGTCGTACGGGCGTCCTTCAAGCCGGAGTTCCTCAACCGGCTGGACGACCTGGTGGTGTTCTCCGCGCTCACCAAGCCGGAGCTGGAGCGGATCGCCGAGCTCCAGATCGGCCGCCTGGCCAAGCGGCTCGCGGAGCGCCGGCTCACGCTGGACATCACCCCGCCCGCGCTGGCCTGGCTCGCCGAGAAGGGCCTCGACCCGGCGTACGGCGCGCGCCCGCTGCGCCGCCTGATCCAGACGGCCATCGGCGACAGCCTGGCGAAGGAGATCATCTCCGGCCAGATCAAGGACGGCGACACCGTCCGCGTCGACCGCGCCCCCGAACCGGGCGCGGGCCTCACCGTCACGGCGGGCTGACCGCCGCCGGGCCCACAGGGCCGCGCCCCCGCCGCCCGAGCGGGGGCGCGGCGGGGCCGCGGCGCCGTGCGCTCAGATTCCCGTCGCCGACCACGTCACGGTGGAGGTCCCGTCCGCGTGGGGCGTCACCTCCACGCGGACGGTGGATGCCTTGTCGGGGGACTCCCCGAAGCCGACCTCCAGGTGCAGGACGTGGTCGCCGTCCGTCCAGGGCTCCTCGTCCGGGTAGTTGTCGGCCACCCAGGACCGCGCCTGGTCCGCCGGGAGGCGGAAGGTGACGTCGTAGGTGGTCATGTCCCACGTCCCGGCCTCGCATCTGAGGTCCGTGGCCCCGGCCGGCGGTGGGCCGGCCGCGCCGTAGGCCAGGGCCTCGTCGCAGTCGGCGTCGGACGGTGACGCGGCCACGACGAACGCGACGGACATCAGGAGTGACAGCAGGAGCACCGCCGCCAGCGTGAGCACGACGATCAGCGTGCAGCTCGGCCGATTGTCCGGATTCCCCACCGTTCCCCCTCCGCCGCCCGTCCGACCGGGTCGGATCACGCCACGTACGACGCCCCGAGCGGCCCAGGGGTTGCAGGGACCCGCCCCCCGTGAGGGAGACTGGCGGGAGATCCATACGAAGGGAAAATTACGGTGAGCATCGACCCGTCCTCGATTCCGAACTTCGGGGGCCAGCAGCCCGAGCCGCAGCCCCAGGGACCGGCGGGCCCCGTTGTCCCGGATCAGGACCTGGTGAAGCAGCTTCTCGAGCAGATGGAGCTGAAGTACGTGGTGGACGACGAGGGTGACCTCGCCGCCCCGTGGGAGAGCTTCCGCACGTACTTCATGTTCCGTGGCGAGAACGAACAGGCGATCTTCTCGGTGCGGACGTTCTACGACCGCCCGCACGAGATCGAGGCCAAGCCGCAGCTCCTGGAGTCCATCGACGACTGGAACCGCCGCACCCTGTGGCCCAAGGTCTACACCCACACCCACGACGACGGCACCGTCCGCCTCATCGGCGAGGCGCAGATGCTGATCGGCATGGGCGTCAGCCTGGAGCACTTCGTGTCCTCCACGGTCAGCTGGGTCCGCGCCGCCATCGAGTTCGACAAGTGGCTGGTGGAGCAGCTCGGCCTGGAGCAGGACGTCAACGAGGCGGACAAGCCCGACGACGACGCCTGAGCGTCCGCCTCACAGGGGCCGCACAGAGGCCCCGCCGGGGCCTCACAGGGGTGACGTCGCCATGACGACGAGGTACGCCCCGTAGGCGAACGAGAGCCCGGCCAGGGCCGCGACCACCAGCGTCGCGTGCCGCGGCCGGGCTCTCGCCGTCCGCGTCAGCGCCGCGGCGAGCGGCAGCAGCAGCGGGAAGGCGGGCAGCAGCAGCCGCGGCTTGGACGCGAAGTAGCCCGAACCGCCGAGCGCGATCAGCAGCAGCACCGCGCTGAAGACGATCAGCGGCAGCGGCGCCCGGTCCGCGATCAGCAGCCCGAGCAGCAGCACCGCCAGCAGCACGATCACCAGCGCCACCGTGAACACCAGCTTGTCCGGGTGACGCAGCAGGTGGCCGACGAACTCCAGGTTCCCCCGGCCGAGGTCGAAGGCCGACCCCCATTTGCGCTGGACCTCGAAGTAGCCGCCCAGCCAGTCGCCCTGCCGCCGGCCCACCCAGAGGAAGAAGCCCACCCAGCCCAGGGGCGCGAGCACCGTCCCCGCCGCCGGTTTCCACAGGGTGTGGACAGAAAGTTCGCGCCTCCGCGCCAGCACGGCCACGTGCCACGCGGCGGTCACCGCGACCGCCGCCGCGACGGCGAGGCCGTTGGGCCGGGAGAGCCCGGCCAGGCAGGCCAGCGCGCCGGCCCACAGCCAGCGCTCGGTCATCGTGGCGTAGAGCGCCCAGGCGGCCAGGGCGGTCAGCAGCGGCTCGGTGTAGGCCAGGCTCAGCACCACCGAGTGCGGCGTCAGCCCCCACAGCAGCACCAGCAGGACGCCGGCGCCCCGGCCGTGCACCCGGCGGCCGATCAGGTAGATCCCGGCGGCCGCCGCGGCCGCCGCGCCCCAGGACAGCAGGATCCCCGCCGCTCCGCCGCCGATCGGCAGCAGGGCGGTCACCGCCCGGATCAGCCAGGGGTAGAGCGGGAAGAACGCCAGGTCGTTCAGGACCAGCCGGGTGTACGGGCGGAGCTCGCCGTAGCCGTCGGCGGCGATGCCGATGTACCAGAGCGAGTCCCAGGTGCGGCCGAGCAGCGTGGTGGCGTCCTTGCCGTGGGCGTGCGCCAGCAGAGTGAGGACCAGGACGCCGGTGAGCCGGGCGGCGGCGAACAGCCCCACCGCGGTGACCACGGTGGGAACGGCGCGGCGCGCCCGCCCGCCGGCCGCCGGGGGCCCGGTCGGCTCGGACGGCTCGGACGGCTCGGCAGGGCTGGTCCTCCGGCGGGCGGGCGACGGTACGAGGGCGGCGAGCATCGGGTTCACACCACGCACGATGCAGGGCGAAACGGACGAAAACGGTCACGGCACGCCGGGTGTCGCCGGGGTTCCCGCTCGTGCGGCGCCCGGGACCCTCGCCGTCAGCGTCGGTCGGCGAGGGAGGCGAGGCGGGTCGCCGCCTCGCGCAGGACCTCGTCCTTCTTGCAGAAGGCGAACCGGACGAACGGGGCGCCCGCCTCCCGGTCGTCGTAGAAGACGGCGGTGGGGATGGCCACCACGCCCGCCCGCTTGGGCAGTTCGCGGCAGAAGGCGACGCCGTCGTGCTCGCCGAGCGGGCGGATGTCGGTGGTGACGAAGTAGGTGCCGGCCGGGCGGAACACGCCGAAGCCCGCCGCCTCCAGGCCGGCGGTCAGCAGCTCCCGCTTGGCGGTGAGGCCGGCGCGCAGCCCGTCGAAGTAGGAGTCCGGCAGCGCCAGCGCCTCGGCCACCGCGTACTGGAACGGCCCGGCCGAGACGTAGGTGAGGAACTGCTTGGCCGAGCGGACCGCCGTGACCAGTTCCGGCGATCCGGTGACCCAGCCGACCTTCCAGCCGGTGAAGGAGAACGTCTTGCCGGCGGAGGAGATGGTGACCGTGCGCTCCCGCATCCCCGGGAACGAGGCGAGCGGCACGTGTTCGGCGTCGTCGAAGACCAGGTGCTCGTACACCTCGTCGGTGACCACCAGCAGGTCGCGTTCGACGGCGAGCCGGGCGACGGCCGCGAGTTCCTCGCGGGTGAGGACCGTGCCGGTCGGGTTGTGCGGGGAGTTGATCAGCAGCAGGCGGGTCCGGTCGGTGACGGCGTCGCGCAGTTCGTCGAGGTCGAGGCGGAACGTCCCCTCGTGGGGCCGCAGCGTCACCGGGACCCTGCGGCCCCCGGCCATCGCCACGCAGGCGGCGTAGGAGTCGTAGTACGGCTCCAGGGCGACCACCTCGTCGCCCGGCTCCACCAGGGCGAGCATGGCCGCGGCGATCGCCTCGGTGGCCCCGGCGGTGACCAGCACCTCGGTGTCCGGGTCGAGGCCGAGGCCGTAGCGCCGCTGCTGGTGGCCGGCGATCGCCCGGCGCAGTTCGGGGACGCCGGGGCCGGGCGGGTACTGGTTGCCCCGGCCGTCCCGCAGGGCCCGCACCGCCGCCTCGCGGACCTCTTCCGGGCCGTCGGTGTCGGGGAAGCCCTGCCCGAGGTTGATGGAGCCGGTGGACGCCGCCAGGGCGGACATCTCGGCGAAGACGGTCGTCCCGAACTCGGCGAGACGGCGGTTGAGGAGAGGGCGGACCGCCCGGTCGGGGATGCTCATGGCGGCCATCCTGCGCCCAAGCTCTGGCCTTGCTCAACTCTGTGTTGGGCCGTTGCGGCATCGGGCATCACCGGAGCACGCTGCGGAGAGAGGGGCCCACGGGGGGCGCTTCGGGGGAGCGTGGAAGGAGGGCGGAGCCGTGCTGACTGCCGTCATCGTGGTCGTGGTGATTCTGCCGGTGGTTCTTCTCGTGTGGTTCGTGGTCGCCATGAACAGGCGGGTCTCCCGCATGGCCCACCACAGTGTGGGGAACGTCCGCCGAGGCCGCCCGTCGGGCTCGTCGTCCCGGTCGTCCCGGTCGTCGAGGTCGTCGAGCTCCAGTTCGTCGCACTCGGGAGCGGACGCCGGCGCCGGCGGCTGGTGGGCCGCCGACAGCGGGTCGTCGTCCGGCGACTCCGGCGACTCGTCCAGGTCGTCCTGCGGAAGCGGTTCGTCGTCCTGCGGGAGCAGTTCGTCCTCGTGCGGGAGCAGCTCCTCCTGCGGGGGCGGAGGAGGGTGCGGCGGCGGAAGCTGAGCCTCCGCCGGCCGCGGACGTCCGCCGAGGGTCGAACCCGCGGCGGACGTCGCCGCGCGTTCGGACAACTGGGCGATGGGGGTGCGTCGTTGAACAGTTGAGCCGAAGAACCCACCGAAGGATGGAAAGCCGACGAACTTGGGTAAAAACGCTGTGGCGTCACCGACGTTCGTGCTTTTCTCTACTCGCCGACGCAGCCCCGCGGACGGCCGCCACACCTGAGCGGCCGCCTTCCCGGCCGGGGCAGAACCGACCTCCCCTGGTGCCGACCCCGGGGCGCCGGTCCGACATCCTCTTCTGCGCGCTAGCGGAGCCGACCCCATGCTCACGACCCTGAACACCCCGTACAGCGATACGCGTGCGTCCGACCTGGCCTGGGCGCTCGGGCGTGAACCGCTGCCCGCCCTGGCCGCACTCGACCTCCGATTCACCGACGTCAAGCTCCAGTTGCGACTGCTCGGCGCCTCCCACCAGGTCATCCTCGAGCGGGAGGACGGCGCCTGCTCGGAGACGGTCGCCTGCATCCCCGGCTCCAGCACGCCGCTGCCGCTGGGCGTGGCCAAGCGGGTGAGCGGCTGGGAGTACCAGTTCGCGGCCCGGGTGGAGGTGCTCTCGCCGGGGGCGTTCGCGGGGCGGGCCCAAGAGCTGATCGCCCTGGTCTCCGACCACCCGAACGGGCTGGTGGGCGTCTTCCCCGGCAGCCCGCACGCCTTCACCGCGCTGCTCGCGCAGCGCACCCAGGGGGAGACCGTCTGGCGCACCTGGCACGCCTATCCGCAGGACGGGCAGCTGGTGGCGACGCGCACCACGGTCGGCCTCGGGGTCGGTGCCGAGACGGTCACCGGGATGGGCCGGCTGCCGGTGGGCGCCCTGCGCTGACCGGGTCCGACCGGCGCGCACGCGGTGGGCGCGCACGCGGTGCCAACGCGCCGTGAGTGCGCCAGTACCACCCGGGCGGGTGACGATGGGTGTTCGATCGATGACGTACGGTGGCCATGTGATCGAACCGCACGCCCCGCCCGCACCACCGGCCCACCGACCCGGGAAGGGGGCTGCGGGGCGGACCGGCGAGGGTCTCGGCCCGCGCGGCGGCATGGACCGGGCGGCCGGGGCCGGGGGCGGTCAGGGATGCGCGGTGCGGCTGCCGCTGCGGCCCGGGACGGCGCGGTTCCTGGTGCTCGCGGGGGTGTTCGTCTGCGCCGCCTGCGGGCTGGTGTACGAGCTCGAACTGGTCGCCATGGCCTCGTACCTGATGGGCGACTCGGTCACCCAGGCGTCCGTGGTGCTGTCGGTCATGGTCTTCGCCATGGGATTGGGCTCGCTGGCCGCCAAGCGGCTGCGCCGCCGTGCCGCGGCCGCCTTCGGCGCGGTGGAGGCCGCCCTCGCGCTGGTCGGCGGGTGCAGCGCGATGGCGCTGTACGCGGTCTTCGCCTGGACCGGCGCCTGGGGCGGGCTGTGGAGGGACGGCCCCAGCGTGGTGCTGGTCGCGGTCTCCCTGGCGATAGGGCTGCTGATCGGCGTCGAGGTGCCGCTGCTGATGGAGCTGATCCAGCGGATCCGGCGGCAGGACCCCGGCGGGGCGGTCGCCGACCTGTTCGCCGCCGACTACGTGGGCGCCCTGGTCGGCGGCCTCGCCTTCCCGTTCCTGCTGCTGCCGCAGTTCGGACAGCTCACCGGGGCGCTGCTCACCGGCGGGGTGAACGCGGTGGTGGGGGCGGCGCTGGTGCTGGGCCTGTTCGGCCGGGACCTCGGCCGCCGGGCGCGGCGGGTGCTGCTGGTCGCCAACGTGCTGGTGCTGGCCCTGCTCGGCACGGCCGCCGTGCTCGCCGACGACTTCGAACGCGCGGCGGGGCGGGCGCTGTACGGCGACGGTCTGCGGGTGTCGCTGCGCACCGGCGCGCAGGAGGTCGCGCTCACCGGGGGCGGGCCGGGCCGCCCGCTCAACCTCTACCTGGACGGCACCCTGCGCGTCGACGGGCGGGACGAACGGCGGTACCACGAGGCGCTGGTGCACCCGGCGATGAACGGCCCGCGGGCGCGGGTGCTGGTGCTGGGCGGCGGCGACGGCCTCGCCCTGCGGGAGGTGCTGCGGTTCCGGGACGTGCGGGAGGTCCAGGTGGTCGACGCCGACCCGCAACTGGTCCGGCTGGCCCGTACCGATCCGGGGCTCGCCGCGCTCAACGAGCACGCGTACGACGACCCCCGGGTGCGGATCGCCGCCGCGGACGCCTTCCAGTGGCTGAGGGTCGCGCGGGGCGGGCCGTACGACGTCGTGATCGCCGACCTCCCCGATCCCGGGAACACCGCGAGCGCCAAGCTGTACTCACGTGAGTTCTACGGGCTGGCGCGGCGGGTGACGGCGCCGGACGGGCGGCTGGCGGTCCACGCCGGGTCCGCGGCGGGCAGCCCCCGGGCGTACTGGACGGTCGGGGCGACGCTGCGGGCGGCGGGGCTGCGGGCGACGGCGTACCGGGTCACCGGGGCGGCCGGCCGGGAGTGGGGGCTGTTCCTCGCCTCGGGAGGGCCGGCCGCGCCACGGCTCGGGCCGGTGCCCGGGGGGCCGCGGCCGCACACCCTGAAGGAAGGTTCCCTCACGGCGGCGGAGCGGGCCGCCGGGCGCACCCGGGTCACCGGGCTCCCGGCCTCCACGCTGGCGCACCCGCGCTACTGAGGGCGCGGGCGGCCCTCCGTGCCCGCCCTGGGCGTGGAAAAGGTGTGCCAATCGGCTTTCGCCGGGGGTGCGGTTCGCGCTCCCCTCGGTAGTGTCGGGGCCCATGGAGCATGAGGTGTTCGTTCCGGTCCCCGCCGACCACCTGGCCGCCGCGCTCGCCGACCCCGAACGGGTCGCCCGGGCCCTCCACGGTTTCCAGCGGGACGCCGCGGCCGAGGGCGTCGCCGGCCGGCTCAAGCTGCGGGTCGCCGGCAGCAGCGTGACGTACCGCGGTTCGCTGGACGTCGCCCGCCGGGCCGACGACGCCTTCACGGCCGAGGCGGAGGGCGGCGAGGCTCGCGGCGACGGCACGGTCCGCGCGACCGTCCGCCTGGCCCTGCGCCCGCGGTCCGACGGGACGGTGCTCCACTTCGCGGCCTCCGGCACCGCGACCGGGCGCATCACCGGCTTCGAGCCCGACGCCGTGCACGGGGCCCTGGTCCGCCTGCTGGAACGGTTCGCCGAGGACCTCCCGGGGCAGGGGGGGAACGACGCGGACGGCCCGGCGGAGGGGAGTGCGACGGTGACGAGCGACGGCCACGAGGAGGTCATCCCCGGCGCGGGCGAGCCCCTGGTCCCCGAGTTCGCCCCCGGCGCGGACGGCGACTTCGACGCCCGCCCCGACGCCGACGACGCCTCCCCCGCCGAACCGCCCACCGGCCCGGCCGGCGAGACCCCCGCCGCGCGTGACGGCGACGGGGCCGGGGCCTCCGGTGAGCGTGAAGGCGCGGCCCCGGCCGACTCCGCGGAGGGTGACGGGGCCGACGGGACTCCCGTCGAGGGTGACGGTGACGGGGCCGGGACGGACACCGCCGCGGGCGAGGCCGACGCGGCCGCTGCCGACCAGGCGGGCGGCGAGGCCCCCGACAGCAGTGAGCCCCAGGCCGCCGCGAAGGCGGACGCCGATGCCGACGGGGAGTCCGGCGCAGACGCGGACACCGACACGGGAGCCGCTGAGGCCCAGGAGGCGGACGCGGACGGCGGCGACGCGGACGGCGCGGAGACCGAGGTCGACGCCGACGCCGACGGCGGTGGCGGGTCGGGTGCCCCGGGGCGGGCGTCCGTGTTCGACGTGCCGGTGCCGCCCCCGTCGCTGGACCCCGAGTCCGACTTCGACGAGGACGCGGACGGCGAGGACGAGGACGACGCCCCGGACGGTGACGGCCTCGGCGGCGACGCCGCGCTGTTCCCGGAGGACCCCGACGGCGACGCCATGGCCGACCCCGCCCAGGCCCGGCGGACGATGATCGGCCGCAGCGCCGAGGAGGTCGACCACGCTCCGCCGCGCGGGCGGTACGCCCCCGTGCCCGCCCCGCAGTCCGGCGTGGCGGACCGGACCCTGCGCTGGGCGGCCCCCGCCGCCGCCGCGCTCGCCGTGGCCGCCGGGGCGATCGCCGTCACCCGGGCCCTGCGCCGCCACCGGTGATCGCGCGGCCGGGCGTCGGCCCCAGTAGGGTCGTAGGCCGTGAGCACCCATGACGACTTCACCCTGACCGCCGGCGACGCGGAGGCGACCGTCAGCCCCCGCAACGGCGGACGGATCACCAGCCTGCGCATCGGCGGCGTCGAACTCCTGCGCGAGGGGGTGCGGTACGGCTGCTTCCCGATGGCCCCCTGGTGCGGCCGGATCCGCGACGGGCGGTTCCTCGACGGCGGCACCACCCAGCAGATGCCGCTGAACGCCCCGCCGCACGCCATCCACGGCACCGCCCGCGACCACGCCTGGCGCACCGCGCGCAAGGAGACGGACGAGGCGGTGATCACCCTCGACCTCACCGACCCGTGGCCCTACCCGGCCCGCCTCACCCAGGTGGTCGCCCTCACCGAGGAGTCGCTGACCCTCACCCTCGCGATCGAGGCCCACGCGTCCTCCTTCCCGGCGCAGCTCGGCTGGCACCCCTGGTTCAACCGGACCCTCGAGGGCCCGCTCGGAGGCGGCGAGGGCGCGCGGCTGGAGTTCTCCGCCGCCTGGCAGGAGGAGCGCGGCGAGGACCACCTCCCCACCGGCCGCCGCCTGGAGAAGCCGCTGCCCGGTCCGTGGGACGACTGCTTCGGCATGCCCGAGGGCGTGGACGTCGCCGTCGTGTGGCCCGAGCGGCTGGAGCTGCGGGTGACCAGCCCGGAGAAGTGGGTCGTGCTCTACGACGAGCAGGACGCCGCCCTGTGCGTCGAGCCGCAGACCGGCCCGCCCAACGGGCTCAACACCGCTCCCCGCCTGGTCACGCCGCTGGAGCCGCTGGAGGCCACCACCACCTGGAGCTGGCGACGGCTGTGAAGCCCTCCGGGGCCCCGCGTCCGGGCTAAGCGACGGCTGTGAGGTCCCCTCGGCGGGGCGAACTAGGCTTGCGGCCATGAGCGACGTTCGCGGCGAGCTGCTGCAGCAGATCAAGGACAAGGCCGTGGTGCACGGCAAGGTGACCCTCTCCTCCGGGCTGGAGGCCGACTACTACATCGACCTCCGCCGCATCACCCTGGACGGCACGGCGGCCCCGCTGGTCGGCCAGGTGCTGCTGGACCTCACCGAGGACCTGGAGTTCGACGCGGTGGGCGGCCTGACCATGGGCGCCGACCCGGTGGCCGCCGCCATGCTGCACGCGGCCGCCGCGCGCGGCCGGACCGTGGACGCGTTCGTGGTCCGCAAGGCGGCCAAGGCGCACGGTCTGCAGAAGCGGGTCGAGGGTCCGGACATCGCGGGCCGCCGCGTGCTGGTCGTCGAGGACACCTCCACCACCGGCGGCTCGCCGCTGACCGCCGTCGAGGCGGTCCGGGAGGCCGGCGCGGAGGTCGTCGCCGTCGTGACGATCGTCGACCGCGCCACCGGCGCCGCGGAGATCATCCAGGACAAGGCCGGCGTCCCCTACCGCTTCGCCTACTCCAAGGACGACCTCGGCCTGGACTGACAGTGTCGCGGGGTCGCGCCGTGGGGGGTGTGCCCGTTCTTCACCCTGTGACATGGAAAACCGGGCACACCCCGCCCGGAAACAGCCGGTACGCCCGGCGCGGGCGCCACTGTCCGAGACGCGCGTCCGGGCCGGCGCCCGCGTCTGGAAGGATGGGCCCCGACGACGACGTCACCAAGGTCAGGGCTGGCAAGGACAAAACCCGCAGAACCACCAAGGAGCGGACAGGATGCCCATCGCAACCCCCGAGGTCTACAACGAGATGCTCGACCGGGCGAAGGCAGGCAAGTTCGCCTACCCGGCCATCAACGTGACCTCCTCCCAGACCCTGCACGCGGCCCTGCGCGGCTTCGCCGAGGCGGAGAGCGACGGCATCGTCCAGATCTCCACCGGCGGCGCCGAGTTCGCGGGTGGCCAGTACAGCAAGGACATGGTCACCGGCGCCGTCGCCCTGGCCGAGTTCGCGCACATCGTGGCGGAGAAGTACGACGTCACCGTCGCCCTGCACACGGACCACTGCCCCAAGGACAAGCTGGACGGCTACGTGCGTCCGCTGCTGGCGGTCTCCGAGGAGCGCGTGAAGGGCGGCCGCAACCCGCTCTTCCAGTCGCACATGTGGGACGGCTCGGCGGAGACCCTCGCCGACAACCTGGCCATCGCCGAGGAGCTGCTGGAGCGCGCCCGCGCCGCGAAGATCATCCTCGAGGTCGAGATCACCCCGACCGGTGGCGAGGAGGACGGCGTCACGCACGAGATCAACGACTCCCTCTACACCACGGTCGACGACGCGATCCGCACCGCGGAGGCGCTGGGTCTGGGCGAGCGGGGCCGCTACCTGCTGGCCGCCTCCTTCGGCAACGTGCACGGCGTCTACAAGCCGGGCAACGTGGTGCTCCGCCCCGACCTGCTGAAGGACCTCGCGGAGGGCGTCGCCGCCCGCTTCGGCAAGGCCGACCCGTTCGACTTCGTCTTCCACGGCGGCTCCGGCTCCACCGCCGAGGAGATCGCCACCGCGCTGGACAACGGCGTCGTCAAGATGAACCTCGACACCGACACCCAGTACGCGTTCACCCGTCCGGTGGCGGACCACATGTTCCGCAACTACGACGGCGTGCTGAAGGTGGACGGCGAGGTCGGCAACAAGAAGACCTACGACCCGCGCACCTGGGGCAAGCTGGCCGAGGCGGGCATGGCCGGCCGCATCGTCGAGGCCTGCCAGGCCCTGCGTTCGGCGGGCACGAAGATCAAGTAAGGGATCGGGGCGGCGTGCGAAGGTCCGGGGAGTCGTGAGCAGGCTGTCGTCTCCCGCGGACCGCGTCGCCCGCCTGTTCCGGCGTCCGGCGGCGGCACCCCTCGCGGTGTTCGCCGCCGGCGTCGTCGGGGCGGCGTACCTGTACGTCACCGACCCGCACCAGGCGGGGCAGTTCCTGCCGCGCTGCCCCGTCAACTGGGCCACCGGGCTGCTCTGCCCGGCCTGCGGGGCGAGCCGCATGGTCTACGACCTGATGCACGGTCACTTCGCGCAGGCCTGGCTGGACAACCGGGTGCTGCTGCTGGCCGCCCCCCTCGCGCTGGTGATGCTGGGCCGCTGGGCCGTCGAAGGACTGCGCGGGCGGCGCTGGCGGCCGAACCTGAGCACACGGACCCAGGCGGCGATCCTGCTGACCGCGCTCGCCTGGACGGTCGTCCGCAATCTGTTCTGATGCCCGCGGAGTGGAATCTGAAACTCCGTCAGGGTCTCGTCGAGGTCACGACTTTGACACGTTCACCACAGCGTGTACCCAGGGGGCGCACCGGGATCTAGGCTTCGTGGTCCCGGGGGGGAAGATCATCGCGCATGCCCGGACGTCCGTCCGTGCCGCTGGGGGTTCCTCCTGTTCATCCACCGGCGCCCTGTGCGCCGGCACTCGTTCGCCACCGCTCAGGAGTGACCCATGACCAACCCCACGCCCGAGGCCCCTTACGGCGTCGACCACCTCGGCCGCCCGTACTCCGACAAGTCGAAGATCGTCGCCGGCGTCCTCCAGCTGTTCCTCGGCGGTCTGGGCATCGGCCGCTTCTACGTCGGCTCGGTCGGCGTGGGCGTGGCCCAGCTGCTGACCTGCGGCGGCCTCGGCATCTGGGCGCTCGTCGACGCCATCCTCTTCTTCACCAGCAACGACCGCACCGACAAGCAGGGCCGCCCGCTGCGCGGCTGATCCGGCAGGGCGCCCGGCGCCCGCCCCGCCGTGCCCTTCGCCCCGTCGCGTCCGCGGCGGGGCGTTGTGGTGCGCGGGCCGGCGGCCCACGGCCGGGCTCTTGGTGCCGCGGCGGCGGAGCTGGAAGGGCACGAGGGCATGGAGTGGTGAACGAAGTGAGGGGAGTCCGCGAGCCGTTCGGCGCGCGGAGTCCCCTCATTTCACCCGGCTGAGCCGGAGGCGTTAGGCCGACTTCAGCTCGTCGTACGCCTGCGGGTCGCTGTCCTGGAGGAACTTGCGGCAGCGCTCGGCCTCGTCGGTCTCCTTGATGGCCTCCGCGGCGCGGGCCAGGGCGGCCAGGCAGCGCAGGAACCCGCGGTTGGCGCGGTGGCTCCACGGCACCGGGCCGTGGCCCTTCCAGCCGGCGCGGCGCAGGTGGTCCAGGCCGCGGTGGTAACCGGTGCGGGCGTAGGCGTAGGACTCCACGGCGCGGCCCGCCTCGAAGGCGTCGTCCGCGAGCATCGCCCAGGCGAGCGAGAACGTGGGGTGCGCGGCGGCGACCTCGGCGGGGCTCGCGGAATCGGCGAGCATCCGGTACGCGTCCTCGTTCTCCGGGAGGTACGTCGGCTCGGGGCCGCCGAGCAGGTTCTTGTGTTCCGTCATGCCCTCAGTCTGCCGGAAGGCGGACGACGGCGGTGCCGGAGGTCAGGTCGACGGTGGTGCGGTGCGGGGGTGCGGAGTCGTCCTCGTCGTCCCGCAGGAGCAGGGAGGTCTGCCGCTCCTTCAGCTCGTGCGACTTGCCCGGCGAGAGGGTGGCGTGCAGCTGTTCGAACCCGGTCGCCGATATCTGCCCGGTGCGGGCCGGGTTGCGCCAGGGCAGCAGCCCCGCGCGCCCGGCGCGGAGCAGCGCCTGGTCGAGGAAGGCGACCACGGTCAGCGCGATGACCAGCCCCGGCAGCGTCATGAACACCGCGAAACCCATGCCGCCAGTGTCCCCCCGGCGGCACCCGGGCCGGAAGGTCTGCGGGTACGGGGACGCCCCGGGGCGCGGTGTGGCCCCGTGGGTCGGCCGGGGACGTCCCGGGCCGGCCCCGCGCTCCGGCTGCGGCGTGCAGGTCCCGTGCGGCGGCCCTGTGCGGCGTCCCCGCGTCCCAGTCCGCGTGCCGACTGCCGCGCTGCGACTGCCGTGTCGGTCCCGCGCCCCATGCCGCGCAGCGGCCCCGAGTATTGATCGCCGCCTCTCGGGCCCGCGTGCCGGCCGTCGCGCGCAGGCCACCGATCGCGCAGAGGCTGCCGCGCCCCGGCTCCGCGTGCCGACCGCCGGCCCTCTGCCACCGCGCAGCGGCCGCCGCGTGTCGGCCCCGTGGGGCGGGCACCCGGCGGCGGGCACTGTGCCGAGGCTCGCGTCAGTCCTCGCGGTCGTCGTCCGCGCCGACGGTCGTCTTTCCGGTGCCCGCGTCGACGAGGACCTCGTGCTCCTTGCCGTCCTTGCCGGTCACCTCGACCTCCCAGACCGGTGCGCCGCTGCGGTCGTCGTCGCCGTCGTGCTCGAAGTCCACCGAGACAACGGTGCCGGGGACCTTCTTCGCGGCGGCCGCGGCGGCCGCCCCCGCGTCGGTGCCGGCCTTGCGGAGGGCGGCGGCCTCCTTGCGGTCCTCGTCGCGGTCGTCGGTGTCGTCGTCCTTGTCGCGGGTGCTGTCGAGCACGGTGCCGTCGTCGGGGTCGACCAGCACCTCCGTGGCGGCGCCGTTCTTGCCGACGACCTCGACCTCCCAGACGGACCGGTCACCGTCGTCGTCGAACTCGGCCGAGGCCACGACGCCCTTCGTCTTCGCCAGGGCCGCGGTGACGGCGGCGCGCACGTCGGTCTTCGCGGCCGCCGCGCCGGCCGTCCCCTCGTCGGCGCGGCCCCCGTCGCGGCCCTCGTCGCGGTCGTCGTCACGGTCCCCTCCGTCCGGGCGGGCGGAGGAAGAGGTGGCGGCCGGGTCGCGGTCGTCACCGGAGGCGGCGACGGCGACAACGGTGCCGGCGCCGACGAGGGCGGCGGCCACCAGGGCGGCGAGGGCGGCGCGGCGGCGGGACGGGGCACGGTCGGCGGAGCTCATGGGGTTCCTCCTGAGGAGTCGGTCCGGTGTTCTCGACGGACACCACGGTGGACCGGCGATGCTGAACGGGTGCTGAAGGAAGCTGAAGAGCCCTTCAGGGAGGCTCTGCGACCCTTGTCGGCATGCGCCTGCTGATCGTGGAGGACGAACGACGCCTGGCCGCCGCCCTGCGGAGGGGACTGGCGGCCGAGGGGTTCGCCGTGGACGTCGCGCACGACGGCGTCGAGGGCCTGCACCTGGCCCAGGAGCACCCCTACGACCTGATCGTCCTGGACATCATGCTGCCCGGCATGAACGGCTACCGGGTCTGCTCGGCCCTGCGGGCGTCCGGCGACGAGCGGCCGATCCTGATGCTCACGGCCAAGGACGGCGAGTACGACGAGGCCGAGGGGCTGGACACCGGGGCCGACGACTACCTCACCAAGCCGTTCTCCTACGTGGTCCTCCTCGCACGGATCCGCGCCCTGCTGCGCCGCCGCACCCGCGGCGGCGTCCCCGTCCTGCGGATCGGCGACCTCGAGGTCGACCCGGGAGCGCAGCGGGTGCGGCGCGGGGAGCAGGAGATCGCCCTCACCGCACGGGAGTTCGCCGTCCTGGAGCAGCTGGCGCTGCGGGCCGGTGAGGTGGTCTCCAAGAGCGAGATCCTCGAGCACGTGTGGGACTTCGCCTACGACGGCGACCCCAACATCGTGGAGGTCTACGTCAGCACGCTGCGCCGCAAGATCGACGCCCCCTTCGGGGTCCGTTCGATCATCACGGTGCGCGGCGCCGGATACCGGCTGGAGCGCGACGGAGGGACGCCGTGACAGCGGTGACAGCACGGAGACGGAGGTGGTTCTCGTCGGTGCGTGCCCGTACCGCCCTGGGTGCCACCGGCGTCGTCGCGCTCGCCCTGGTCCTCGCGGGCCTGGCGGTGGTCGACGCCCTCCGCGGCGGTCTGACCGACAACACGCGGCTGGTCGCGGAGTCCCGGGCCCGCGAGGTCGCCGTCCAGGTCGCGGTGGACCGCTCGCCCAAGGACGCGGCCGGGCTGGACACCGACGACCCGGTGCAGGTCGTCGCCGACGACGGCAAGGTCCTCGCCTCCAGCGACGCCCTCGACGGCGCCCCGCCGATGAGCGCCGCCGCCCGCCCCGACCCCGGCCATGGCGACGGCGACGACGCCGGTGACGACGACCGTGACGACGATCCCGTCGTCACCCGGGTCTCCTTGCCGGTCGACGACGAGGGGGAGGCGACCGCCGACCCGGAGGACGCCGACGGCCGAGCCCACTTCACCGTCGCCGCCCTGCGCGCCGAGACGGCCGACGGGACGCCGGTGACCGTCTACGCGGGGTCGTCGCTGGCGGTCCAGGAGCTGGCGGTGACCGGCACGGTACGGGCCATGCTGGTCGGCCTGCCCGCGCTGCTGCTCGTCGTCGGGGCGGTGACCTGGCTGGTCACCCGCCACGCGCTGCGCCCCGTGGAGGGCATCCGGGCCGAGCTGGCGGAGATCACCGGCAGCCGTGACCTGTCCCGCAGAGTGCCGGTGCCGTCCTCGCGCGACGAGGTGGCCCGGCTCGCGATCACCACCAACGGCACCCTGGAGGCCCTCCAGGAGTCGGTCGAGCGGCAGCGCCGCTTCGTCGCGGACGCCTCGCACGAGCTGCGCAGCCCGATCGCCTCGCTGCGCACCCAGGTGGAGGTCGCCCAGGTACATCCGGAGCTGCTCGAGGCCGGCGAACTGCTGGAGGACGTGGTGCGGCTCCAGCACCTGGCCGTCGACCTGCTGCTGCTCGCCCGCCTCGACGCGGGGGAGGGGGCGCGCGCCGTGCGGGTGGACCTCGCCGGGCTGGTGCGTGAGGAGACGGCACGTCGCCCGGAGCGGGTGCGCGCCGCGGAGCTGGAGGAGGCGGTCGTGGAGGGGAGCCCCGGGCAGTTGGGGCGGGTGCTGGCCAACCTGTTGGACAACGCCGAGCGCCACGCCCGGCATCGGGTCGTCGTGCGGGTGCGCACCGAGTCGACGGGTGCGACGGACGCCGGACGGGCCGCGGAGACCGGACAGGCCGCGGACGCCGCACGGGTCGCGGACGCCGGACGGGCCGCGGACGGGGCCCGGGCCCGGGCCCGGGGCTGGGCGGTGCTGTCGGTCGAGGACGACGGGCCGGGCGTCCCCGAGGACGAGCGGGAGAGGGTCTTCGAGCGTTTCGTGCGGCTGGACGACGCCCGGGCCCGGGACGACGGGGGCGCCGGTCTGGGGCTGGCGATCGTCCGGGAGATCGTGACCCTGCACGGCGGGACCGTCTCGCTCGGCGGGGCCGGGGGCGGTGGGGCGCTCCTCACGGTCCGCCTGCCGCTGGCCGGACCCGCCGGGGAGGGGACGGGGCACGGCGGCGCGGGTACGCGAACGCCCCGGTGACCACGAGGGCCGACCGGGGCGTGGGCGCGCCGCCTACTGGAGGAAGGAGTTGATCTCGATCGTCTCGTCGCGGCCGGGGCCGACGCCGATCGCGGAGATCGGGGCGCCGGACATCTCCTCCAGCGCCTTCACGTACGCCTGCGCGTTCTTCGGCAGGTCGGAGAAGGACTTCGCCTTGCTGATGTCCTCGCTCCAGCCGGGCAGGTACTCGTAGATCGGCTTCGCGTGGTGGAAGTCGCTCTGGGAGTACGGCAGTTCCTCGACCCGCCGGCCGTCGATCTCGTAGGCGACGCAGACCGGGATCTGCTCCCAGCCGGTGAGCACGTCCAGCTTGGTGAGGAAGAAGTCCGTCAGGCCGTTCACCCGCGTTGCGTACCGGGCGATGACCGCGTCGAACCAGCCGCAGCGCCGGTCACGGCCGGTGGTGACGCCGCGCTCGCCGCCGATGCGCCGCAGCGCCTCGCCGTCCTCGTCGAACAGCTCCGTCGGGAACGGCCCCGAGCCGACACGCGTGGTGTAGGCCTTCAGGATGCCGATGACACGGTTTATCCGCGTCGGGCCCACGCCGGCGCCGGTGCAGGCGCCGCCGGCCGTCGGGTTGCTGGAGGTGACGAACGGGTAGGTGCCGTGGTCGATGTCCAGCAGCGTGCCCTGACCGCCCTCGAAGAGGACGACCTTGTCCTCGTCCAGCGCCTTGTTGAGGACGAGGACCGTGTCGGCGACGTACGGACGCAGCTGCTCCGCGTAGCCCAGCAGCTCCTCGACCACCTGGTCGGTGGCGATGGCGCGGCGGTTGTAGAGCTTGGTCAGCATCTGGTTCTTGACCTCGAGCGCGGCCTCCACCTTCTGCTGGAGGATCGACTCGTCGTACAGGTCCTGGACGCGGATGCCGGTGCGGTTGATCTTGTCGGCGTAGGTGGGGCCGATGCCGCGACCGGTGGTGCCGATCTTGCGCTTGCCCAGGAACCGCTCGCTCACCTTGTCCGACGTGACGTTGTACGAGGTGATGATGTGTGCGTTACCGCTGATCAGCAGCTTGGACGTGTCGACGCCCCGCTCGTTGAGACCGCTCAGCTCGGAGAGCAGCACCGAGGGGTCGACGACGACGCCGTTGCCGATGACCGGAACGCAGTTGGGGGAGAGAATGCCGGACGGCAGCAGGTGCAGCGCGTACTTCTGGTCGCCCACGACGACCGTGTGGCCGGCGTTGTTGCCGCCCTGGTAACGCACCACGTAGTCCACGGAGCCGCCGAGCAGGTCGGTGGCCTTTCCCTTGCCCTCGTCACCCCACTGAGCACCGAGCAGCACAAGTGCGGGCACAGGCGTACACCCCTTCCGGGTGGGGCATGTCCTGGGTCGGGGCGCGCGGCACGACCATGTGCCTCGTGCGCCCGGCGGCCCTCGTCGGCCGCGGTTCCCGTCGGACCGGTTGCCCCGGAATAGACGAAGCCCCTGGCACGAGGAACGCGGCGCAAGGGGCTCTTGCACAAAGATGCTACCCGAGGACCCGAGGAAGCGAGGCATGACCGAGGTGGCTTCGGAGCAGCTTCTGGTGGTCGTCGACCCGTCCGCCCGCCGTACGGACGGCGAGTCCGTGCGGATCGCCAAGGACGTCCTGTGTGCCGGCGCGCGGGTGAAGTGGTGCCTGCCGGAGGGGCGGGAGGAGTTCGCGCGGGCCTTGGAACGCCGGGGTTCGCGGCGGCCGGTGGTGGTCGGCGACGACCACGCGCTGCTGCGGGCGGTGACCGTGCTGGAGCGCCACGGCGAGCTGGACGGGTGCGCGCTGGCGGTGGTGCCGGTGGGGGGCCGTCCGGGTGCCCTCGCGGTCGCCCGGTCGCTCGGCGTGCCGCTCGGCACGGTGGCGGCGGCCCGGGCGGTGCTGGACGGATCGGTGCGGCGCCTCGACCTGCTGGCGGACGACGCGGGCGGGCTGGTGCTCGGGGAGCTGCGGATCCCGGCGGCGGACGCGGCCCCGCACCGGGGCGAGCGGCCGGCCCGGCGCCGGTACCGGTCCCTGGTGAGTGCGCTGGCCCGGCAGTCGCGGGCCGCGGCGGAGGCGGCCGGGGCGGCCGGGGCGGGGCCGTCCCGTCTGCGGGTGGAGACCGACGGCGCGACCCTGGTCGACCTGGACCAGCCGGTCCGCGCGGTCACCGTCACCCCGGGCCGCACCGGTCGCGCGGACGTCGAGGTCCGCCCCGTCTCGGTGGGCGCGGAGGCCGCGCCGCTGCAGGCCGCCGCCCGCACGGTCACCGTCTCCGGCGCCGACTTCCGCTACCGCGCAGACGCCACCGTCGCGGGTCCCGTGCGCACCCGCACCTGGACGGTCAGGGCGGGGGCCTGGGGGCTGATCCTTCCCCGGTGACCCGCTTCCCGGGTGACGCCCGGGTCTGTATCGTCCCGCGCGTCGAACACGGGGTGGGGCCGGAATGCGGGGGCGGGACGGCATGGAGAACGGGTGCGAGGCCGTGGGGGCGGGAGAACCGCCGGGCACGGCGCAGGAGAGGGCGGCACTGCTGCTGCCGGCGACCAGGAAGAGGCTGGCGCGGAACCGGACCATGGGCCGGTGGTTCCTGACCGTCGGCGGGGTGACCTGCCTGGCCGCGGCCGCGCTGCGGGCGTGGGCCGGGGCCGCCGCCGCGGAGGTGGAGACCTACGCGGTGACCTGGGGGGTCTGCCTCCTGGTGGTGGCCGCCGTCTTCCTCCGGGACGCAGGCCGGGTCCGGACGGTGCTGGAGCGGTACCCGTGGCGTCCGCGTCGCATCGTCCGGGTGAGGGGTGCGGCAGCGTCGGCCCTGCTGCTCGAGGCCCCGGAGTACGGCGAACTGTGGCCGCTGACCTGTTCGTCCGCGGGTGCGCTGTCCGGTGCCGCGGTGGTGTGGGCGGCGGGGGATCCCCGTGTCGGAGGGGTGGTCCTCTCCCCACGCGGCGGCGAGGTGCACCACCGGGCCGTGCTCGCACGCGGGCGTCGTCTGCGACGAACGGCCGCGGCGGCCGAGGTACGGGCGCTGCCGGGGCGGCTGGTGACGGACCGGTCGCCGGCCGGGCCCCGGCCACCCGCCGTCGCGCCCGGCGGGGCGGCCTGCCGGGATGCGGCGGCGCTCACTTACGCGCGCCTCGCGGCCGTCGCCGAACGCCGTGCCGGGGATCCGGCCGGGGCGGTCGTGCCGGAAGCGGACGTGCGGCAGGCGCCCTGGTGGCGCGTGCGAGGGCTGCGGCGGTTGTCCGGGGTGAGTGACGTGTGCCTGGGGCTCGGCAGCCTGGCGCCCACGCTGCTCGGGGTGGTGGGCCTGCTCGACGGGACCGAGGTGGTCAGGGGGTGCTTCACCCTGCTGCTGTGGATCCTGGCCGTCGCCTTCGCCGTCCGGCACGTGCGGGGCAGGGTCCCGCACCTCAGGCGGGTCCTCGCCGCCGCCGCCGCGGCGGCGGCCGCCGTGGAGCGCCGGTACGTCCTGCTGGCGGACTGCCCGGGGCGGGAGGGACGGGCGTGGACGGTGACGCTCGTGGTGTACCCGGCGTCCGGCGGGCAGGACGATCTGCCCGAGGGGGTGCTGGAGGTGTACGCGCCAGGGTCGGGGAGCCGCCCCCTGACCGGACTGCCCGCGCCCACCGGAACGGTGGAGCTGCGGGGGTGGCTGGACGCCTCGGACGAGGGCGCGGTGGTGGTCCCGAGCATCGGCGGCACGGTGCTGTGGCCGGCGGGCCGCTACCAGGAGGCCGGCCCGGACGGCCGGGACCGCGGGGGGCTGCTGGACGGTGTGGCCGCGTCCTGAGCGGCCGGCGGGGGCGTGGCCCGAGTCTTCCCGAGCGGGTGAGGCGGACGGTAACGTCCGCGCGTCGCTTACAGGGTGGGACGAGAGTGCGGTGGGGGATGGAACACGGGGCTGCGGCGTGGGAGTCGGCTGCGACCAGAGCCGCGTGCGGGGAGTACCGCAGGCGGGCACTGCAGCAGATGGTGGGCGGAGTGGGCGCCTGTCTGGTGGGCGTGGTCCTGGGTCTGCTGGACGTCACCTGGACGCCCGTCGCGATGGGGCTCGGCCTGCTCCTGGTGGGTGGCACGTACTTCCACCGGGCCGCCCGCATGGGGGTGTTGCTGGCGCACCACCCCTGGCACGAGCGGCGCGTGGTGCGGGTCGAGGGAGCGCGGCTCCGGCCGACCGTGGTGCTCGACGTCGAGGAACGCGGTGAGCTGTGGCCGCTCGTCGTGGGCCTGCCGTGGGGGCAGCAGGTCGATGTGCGCGGTCAACAGGTGCTGTGGGCGGCCGGCGATCCCCGCTTCGGTGTGGTGGTGTCGCCGCCAGGGGGCAACCAGTTCCGCCTGGCGCTCCCCGCGCGGGGGAGGCGTCTGCGGCGGGTGGCCGCGGTGCCCGAGGTGCGGGTGCTGCCCGGTCGGCTGCTGACGGACGTGCGGCCGGCGGTGCGGCGCCGACGGGTGTTCCGGTGGGTGTTGCTGCTGGGAGTGGGGTGCTTCCTCCTCGCGGTTATCGGAAGCAGGACCGACGACGCCGAAGTGGGGCTGACGGTTCTCGACCGAGGGCCGGGCGGACACTGCGTCGTCCGCTTCGACGACCCGTTCACGGGTGAGGAGCGCGAGGAGTCGTACCACTGCGACGAGGGCGGTGATGCCGCCCTGCGCAACTTCGAGACCGGCCAGGTCGTCCACCGGTGGCCGGGCCCCGCGGTCCTCTACAACGATCACTACCAGGAACGCCCGGGGCCGCCCCCGCTGAGCGACGTCGCCGACGGTCTCGGCCATGCGAGCCTCGGTCTGATGCCGCTGGCGCTCGTCGGCGCGGTGGCCGGACGGGTGTTCCATCTGCGTCGCTGGCGGCGGGCCGTCGAGGTCACCGGGCATCGGCCGTCCGCTCCCGAGCCGGACCTGGTGAAGCCGGACATGGTGAGGGCGTCCGCGCCAGGGACGGCGCCTGCCGAGAAGGCCGCCGCGGGAAAGGCCGACGGCCGGGCGTCGGCGGGGCACTCGCTCTCCCCCGCACAGCGGCTCTCCCTCGACCATGCGGGCGTCGTGGCACGGGCCGAACGTCTCATGCCGCATGCGGAGCCGGCGATACCGGAGCGGGACTGGCGGACCTCGCCCTGGTGGCGGGTGCGCGGGCTGCGGCTGAGCGCGGGCGAGGGCGAGCTGTTCGGCTGGCTGTCCGTGCAACTGGGCGCGCTGTTGCTGTTGCTCTGCCTGCTGGTCCTCCTGCCCACGGCGCCCGCGTGGTCCCGGTCCCCGGTCCTCCTCGGCCTTCTCGCGCTCTCCGCGGCCTGGAGCGGCTGGACCCTGTACCGCCGTCTCCCTGCCGTGCGAGCCCTTCGGGCCGTCGCGGCCGCGCCCCGCCCCCGGCGTCGCCGGTACGTCCTGCTGCCCATGGCGCCGCGGCCGAGGGCGGAGGCACAGCGCCTGCTGCTCGTCGTCTTCCCCGAGGACGGAGGGGACGAGGCCCGCGCGGAAGGGCTGCTGGAGGTGCAGGCGCCCGGGACGAAGCGTCACCCCTGGGCGGGGCTGCCCGCGCCGACCGGGACCGTGGAGCTGCACGGTCCGGCCGGGGAGGCGGCGCCGGTCGTGCCGGTGATCGGCGACCTCGTGCTCTGGCCCGTCGGCGTCTTCGAGGAGGTGGGCCGGGACGGCCTGGACCGCCGGGGGCTGCTCGCGGTCACCGCGACGCCGTGAGCGGGGCCGACGCCATGAGCGGGGCCGGCGGCGTCAGCGCACGCCGTCGGCGGCTTCCCGCTTCTCCCGCCAGCGCTCCATCATGGCGGTCAGCTCGACCTCGATGAACTCGAAGAACTCCAGGGTCTCCCGCAGCCGCTCCTCGGCGGGGGAGCCGGGGCTGACGGCGGTGATGCCCTCGCGCAGGGCGGACTGCCACAGGCGCAGCATCCCCTCGCGGTTGGCGATGGCCTCGTACCACTGGTTGTTGTGGACCCGGTAGCGCTCGCGCCGGGAGCCGGGCTCCCGCTCGCGGGAGACCAGGCGGGTCTGGGAGAGGTAGCGCACCGCGCCGGAGACCGCGGCGGGGCTGATCACCAGCTGCTCGCCCAGCTCGGCCGAGGTGAGGACGCCGTCGTCGGAGGCGAGCAGCGCGGCGAAGACCCGCGCGGGCATCCGGGCCATCCCGGCGTCGGTGAGCTGGCCCGCGAAGAGCTCCACGAACCGGGACACCGCCTCCGGGTCACGGTCCTTCGGGGACGCCCCGGCCTCCGTCATGCGCGACCTCGCTCTCGTGCCATGGTCCCTAGTTTATACGTTTCCTTAACTTCACAAGTTTCTGAAGGAAGCGTAATTTCGGGAGCATGACACAGGATTCCCTCGCCATCGAGGTCTCCGGACTCCAGAAGTCGTTCGGCGCCACCCGTGCCCTCGACGGACTCGACCTGTCCGTCCGCACCGGAGAGGTCCACGGCTTCCTCGGCCCCAACGGCGCCGGCAAGTCCACCACCCTGCGGGTCCTGCTCGGGCTGCTGCGGGCCGACGCCGGCGCCGTGCGCGTGCTCGGGCTCGACCCCTGGGACCGGGCCGTCGAGGCGCACCGGCGGCTGGCCTACGTGCCGGGCGACGTGGAGCTGTGGCCCAACCTGAGCGGCGGCGAAGCCATCGACCTGCTCTCGCGGCTGCGCGGCGGCATCGACCGGCGCCGCCGGGACGAGCTGATCGAGCGGTTCGACCTGGACCCGCGCAAGAAGGGCCGGGCCTACTCCAAGGGCAACCGGCAGAAGGTCGCCATCGTCGCCGCGCTGGCCTCCGACGCCGAGCTGCTGCTGCTCGACGAGCCCACCTCCGGCCTGGACCCGCTGATGGAGGTCGTCTTCCAGGACGTGGTCCGGGAGGCGAAGGAGGCCGGGCGTACGGTGCTGCTGTCCAGCCACATCCTGGCCCAGGTGGAGAAGCTGGCCGACCGGGTGTCGATCATCCGGCGCGGCCGCACGGTGCAGTCCGGCACCCTCGCCGAGATGCGCCACCTCACCCGCACCACCGTCGAGGCCGAGACGGAGCGGCCGGTCACCGGGCTCGACGCGCTGGAGGGTGTGCACCACCTGCACACCGACGGCACGCGGGTGCGGTTCGCGGTGGACGGCGGTCGCATCGACGCCGCGGTGCGTGTCCTCGGGGAGTCCGGCATCCGCGCCCTGGTCAGCCACCCGCCCACCCTGGAGGAGCTGATGCTCCGCCACTACGGTGACGAGCTCGCCGCCAACGGGCACCGGAACGGGACCGACGCCGACGCCGACACCGACGCCGTGGACACCGACAGCGGCGACACCGCCGCCGCCGGCCACGCGACCCCCGCCCCCGCCGCGGACGCGAAGGGCGGCGAGGCGCGATGACGGCCACCGCCGCCCCGTCCGCCGGGGCGACCGCGGCCCCCGCCGCCGCCCCGCGCGCCCCGTTCACCGGCACCGGCGCCCTGCTCGGCTTCGCGCTGCGCCGGGACCGCCTGCGGCTGCCGGTCTGGCTGGCGGCCCTGGTGGTCACCACCGTCTCCACCGCCAACAGCTACGCCACGCTCTACGACTCGCCCGAGGCCCGGGCGAGCACCGCGAAGACCATGGCCACGCCCGCCGCGCTCGCCATGACCGGCCCGCGGCACTTCCTGGACCACTACACCCACGGCGCGATGCTCAGCCACGAGATGATCGGCTTCATGGGCGTGCTGGTCGGCCTGATGAGCGTCCTGATCGTCACCCGGCACACCCGCGACGAGGAGGAGACCGGCCGCGCCGAACTGGTCCGCTCCACCGTCATCGGCCGTCACGCCCAGCTCGCCGCCGCGCTCACCCTCGCGCTCCTCACCAACCTGGCGCTCGCCCTGCTGCTCGCCGTGAGCCTGACCGGGCTGGGCCTCGAGTCCGTCGGCATGGGCGGCGCGCTGGTCTACGGGGCCGCCCACGCCGCGATCGGCCTGGTCTTCGCCGGCGTCGCCGCGATCACCGCCCAGGTCAGCTCCTCCACCCGAGGGGCCTCGGGTCTCGCGCTGGCGGTGATCGGCGCGGCGTACATCCTGCGAGCGGCCGGTGACAGCGGGAGCACCGACGCGCTCTCCTGGGCCTCCCCGATCGGCTGGGCCCAGCGTTCGTACCCGTTCGTCGACGACCGCTGGTGGCCGCTGCTGCTCTGCCTGGCCGTCGCCGCCGCCTGCGCGGCGACCGGGTTCGCGCTCTCCTCCCGGCGCGACGTCGGCGCCGGACTGCGGCCCACCCGGCTGGGTCGCGCCACCGCCTCCCGCGCGCTGACCAGCCCCTTCGGCCTGGCGCTGCGCCTTCAGCGCGGACTGCTGGCGGGCTTCTGCGCCGGGCTCTTCGTGATGGGGGCGATGTACGGGTCGATCATCGGCGACATCGAGGACATGCTCGGCAGCGTCGAGCAGATCCAGCAGGCGCTGGCCGAGATCGGCGGGGCCACCCTCGCGGAGTCCTTCGCGTCGATGGTGATGGTGGTGATCTCGGTGGTCTCCATGGTCTTCGTGGTGATGGCCACCCTGCGCGCCCGCGGCGAGGAGACCGGCGGCCGGGCCGAGGCCCTGCTGACCACCGGGCTCTCCCGTACCGCCTGGCTGGGCGGCCACCTGGCCGTCGCCCTGCTGGGGGCCGTGCTGACCCAGCTGCTGGCGGGGCTCGGCTTCGGGCTCGCCGCCGCGGCGGCCACCGGTGACCACGCGATGACCGGCGACCTGATCGCCGCGGCCCTGGTCCACGTGCCGGCGCTGTGGACCGCGGCGGGCGTCGCCCTGGTGCTGCTGGGCTGGCTGCCCCGGGCGACGGCGCTGGCCTGGGTGGTCCCGCTGTACGCCTTCGCGGTCGGCTACCTCGGGGAGATCCTGCAGTTCCCCGAATGGGCCGGCGACCTCTCGCCGCTCGGACACGTGCCGCAGCTTCCCGCCGCCCCGATGGAGTGGACGCCGGTGCTGGTGCTCACCCTGGTGGCCGCCGCGCTGTGTGTGACCGGGATCGCGGGTTTCCGCCGCAGGGATCTGGAGACCAAGTAGAGGTCCGGAGCGGGCCTGGCGACGATGCCGGGACGATCTTCACGGCACCGGAACCCCCAGGCTCGTCTAGCCTGGGGGTTCCGGTGCCGCCGTCGTGTCGGCGGCCCGGCGGCGACCACCGGGCGAACGACGACCAGAACGAGGAACCGAGCAGGCCCATGCTGCGAGAGAATGCCGTGGGACCGGATACGGACACGGAGTACGCGCGACTCGCGGCGGTCCGCCGCTACGAGATCCTCGACACGCCCCCCGACGGATTCTTCGACCGCGTCGCCCGCCTCGCCGCCCGGCTGTTCCAGGTGCCCATCGCGGCGGTGACCTTCGTCGACAGCGACCGGGTCTGGTTCAAGGCCCGGCACGGACTGGGCGACGTGACCGAGATCAGCCGCGCGGACGGCCTGTGCGGCCTGGCCCTTCTGCGGGACGGCCCGCTGGTCATCCCCGACACCCGGCAGGACCCGCTGGCCGTGGGCAACCCCATGGTGACCGGCGGGCTCGGGATCCGCTTCTACGCCGCCGCGCCGATCGTCACCGCCGACGGCCACAAGCTGGGCACCGTCAACATCCTCGACACCCGCCCCCGCACCCTCTCCGCCGAGGACGTCGCGGCCCTGGAGGACCTGGCGGCGATCGTGCTGGACGAGATGGAGCTGCGCCTGACCGCGCTGCGCGCCCTGCGGCGCGAGCAGGAACGCCGCCAGGCGGTCGTCCGCCAGGTGGAGGACGAGCGGGCCGCCCGGCTGCGCGCCGAGCGGGACCGCCGGGTGCTGGAGTCCCTGACGAGCACCCTGCAGCGCACCCTGCTCCCGCCCGCGCTGCCCGCCGTGCCCGGCCTGGAGCTCGCCTGCCACTACCACGCGGCCTCCGTCCACGACCTGGGCGGCGACTTCTACGACGTCTTCCCGCTGGACGGCGACCGCTGGGCGTTCCTGCTCGGCGACGTGTGCGGCAAGGGCCCCGACGCGGCCACCGTCACCGCGCTGGCCCGGCACACGCTGCGCGCCGCCGCCCACCACGCGCCCGACCCGGTGGCCGTGCTGGACACGCTCAACCAGGCACTTCTCGGCGACGCCCTGACCAGCAAGTTCTGCACCGCGATCTTCGGCGTCCTCACCCCGCGTGAGGAGGGCGGCTTCGAGGTGGAGATCGCCACCGGCGGCCATCCGCCGGCCTACCACGTGGGTCCCTCCCCCGACGGCGTTCCCCGGGTGAGCGCGGTGGGGCTCGAAGGGGGCATGCTGATAGGGGCGCTCCCCGAGGCCCGCTTCCGATCCCGTACGGTCGTGCTGGCACCGGGGGAGGTGCTGCTCCTGTACACCGACGGGCTGATCGAGGCCCGGGCCGGCGAGGACAGACAGATGATCGGTGACGAGGGACTGGCGGCCTTCCTGGCCCGCCGCCGGGGCCTCGGTGGCGCCGCCGGTCTCGTGGAGGACATCGTGGACCTGCTGGACTCCCTGCCCGAAGGGGCGGAGGATGACGTCGCGCTCCTGGCGCTCTCGGTGCCCACCGCCGAGGAGGCCGAGCGGCAGACGCCGGGCGTGACGTCCACCGCGCACACCACGACTTTGCCCACGGACGCTACGGACGAGGAGCACTGAACGACGTGTCCGAGCAAGAGCTGCTCCTGACCGTGGAGGAGACCCACGGTCCGCTGGCCGTGGCCACGGTCGGCGGTGAGATCGACTTCCACACCGCGCCGATACTCCGCTCCCGGGCGCTGGACCTGATCGAGCAGGGCCGTAGCCGTCTCGTCCTGGACCTGTCCGGGGTCGGATTCTGCGACTCGGCCGGTCTCAACGCGCTGATCAACATCTGGCACGCCGCCCAGGGCGCCGGGGGCGCCATGGCGCTCGCCTCCGTCCCGGCCCGGCTGGACCGGATGCTCAAGCTGACCGGCCTGGACACGGTCCTGGCCATCTACCCGACCGCCGCCGCCGCGATCGCCGCGGTCGGCCCCCGCCCGGGCGGAGAACAGATCGTCGGCTGACGCCTCCGCCCGGCCGGACCCGGCCTCCGCGTGCTCCGGACTCCGCAGCCTCGTGCCCCGGCCGCCGCGGCCGTCGCGTGCACCGGACTCCGCGGTCGTCGGACGCAGGCCCCAGCGGGTCATGGGCTCCGCCCTCGGCGGACCGCGGACCTCGGGCCCGCCCGGAGCACCCGTACGGCTCAGTGGGTCTCGACGCGTAGTTCCGTGAGCCCCCGCATCACCAGGTTCGGTCGCCGCGCCGGCTCCGCCGCGAGCCGGAGCCCCGGGGCCCGCTCCAGCAGCGCTGTCATCGACGCGGCCAGCTCCATCCGGGCCAGCGGGGCCCCGATGCAGTAGTGGACGCCCGCGCTGAACGAGATGTGCGGGTTGACCCGCCGGTCGAGCCGAAGCCGGTCGGGGCGGTCGAAGACCGCCGGGTCGCGGTTGGCCGACCCGAACAGCAGGGCCAGCTCCGCGCCCCGCGGGATCACCGTCCCGTCGATCTCGACGTCCTCCAGCACCCACCGCTCGAACAGCTGAAGCGGCGTGTCGAACCGCAGCAGCTCCTCCACGGCGGACGGCACCAGCGCGTGGTCCGCGCGCAGCGCCGCAAGCTGCTCGGGGTGCTCGAAGAGCGCCGCCCAGGCGTTGCCGGTGCCGTTGACGGTGGCCTCGTGGCCCGCGTTGAGCAGCAGCACGCAGGTCGAGATCATCTCCTGCTCGGTGAGCCGGTCGCCCTCGTCGTGCGCGGCGATCAGCGCGGAGATCAGGTCGTCCCCGCCGGGCCGCCGGCGCCGCTCGGCGATCAGCTCCCGCAGGTAGTCCGTGAACTCCACCGAGGCACGGACCGCCTCCGCCGCGGTCTCCTCGGACGGGTTCAGCTCGTACATCCCGCAGATCGCCGCCGACCAGGGCCGCAGCGGCGCCCGGTCGGCCACCGGGACGCCCAGCATCTCGGCGATCACCGCCACCGGCAGCGGCTCGGCGACCTCCGCCAGCAGGTCGCCGCCGCCCGCGTCCACCAGCCGCCCGGCCAGCTCCCCGGCGAGCGCCGTCACGTAGGGGCGCAGCCGCTCCACGGTGCGCGGGGTGAACGCCTGGGAGACCAGCCGCCGGATCCGGGTGTGGTCCGGCGGCTCCAGGTCGAGCATCCCGTGGTCGTTGAGGGTGTGGAACGGCTCGTGCTCCGGCGGCGGCGGGGTGCGGCCGAACTCCTCGTGGGAGAACCGGTGCCGGTAGGTGCGGCCGAGCCGCCGGTCGCGCAGCAGCGCCGACACGTCGGCGTGGTGCGGGACCAGCCACTGGCCGGTCTCCTCGCACCACAGCACCCGGCCGCGCCCGCGCAGTGCGGCGTACCCGGGGTACGGGTCGGCGACGAAGGCGGGGTCGGCGGGGGAGAAGGGCAGGGCTGCGGGTGCGGTCATCGGATCACCATGCCAGCTGGGCGATCTCCTCGGCCACCACGGCGGCGGCGTCGGCGGCCGGGTCGATCAGCGGGAAGTGGCCGACGCCGTCCAGCAGGGTCAGGCCCACCGCCTCGCCCGCCCGGGCGGCCGCGTCGGCGTACGACTCGGCGACGGCCGGCGGGACGTCGACGTCCTCGCGTCCCTGCACCACGGTGGTGGCGATGCCGCTGGGCAGCAGCAGCACCGGGTCGGCGTGCGGGCGGCGCTCCTCGAAGAGGCCGGGGCCGCCGAGGAACTGCAGCGCGGCGTCGCCGCAGACCTCCAGCTCGCCCGCGACCGAGAAGTCGGCGATGGGCGCCAGCGCCACCACCCCGCGGACCGGGGCCGGCCGCACCGTGCGCCAGGGACTCCCCTCGGGGAGCACGTGCCGGGCGGCCGCCCACAGCACCAGGTGCCCGCCGGCGGAGTGCCCGGTCCATACCGTGCGGCCGAGGTCGGCCCGCTCGCCGAGCGCGTCCGCCGCCAGGCGGGGCAGCGCGTCGAAGGCCGCGGCCACGTCGTCCAGGGTCTCGGGCCAGCGCCCCGCCTCGCCCTCCGCCGACCCGCCCCTGCGGTACTCGGGCACGGCCACCGCGAAGCCGCGTCCGGCCATGAAGGCGGCGAACGGGGTGATGTGCCGGCGGTCGTAGGGGGCCCGCCAGGCCCCGCCGTGCACCACCACGACCAGCGGCGCGGGCCGCCGGCCGGCGCTCCCGGCGGGCGGGGCGTAGAAGTCGACCATCTGGTCCGGGTGGTCGCCGTAGGCCCGGGTCGCGTCCGGTGCGGCGGGCTCGTGCGAGAGGGCCGACCTCTCCTCGGCGGCCGCCCGCTCCGCCGCGCCGTCGGCCGCCGGGCTCCCGGCGCTTCCCGTGACCCCGCTTCCCGTGGCCCCGCTTCCCTTGGCCCCGCTTCCTGTCGTCCCACTCCCGGCCGCCCCGTCCGCGGCCGTTCTCTCCTCGTCGGTCATGCGCTCGCTCCCACCTCTCCGCGGGCCCCGCGGCCCCTCGCCCCGCGACCGTCCGCAGGGCGTCGAGGACGATGATGTCGGACGCGTCTCGTCGGGCGGGTATTGCCCGAGTGCGGGAACATTGCGGAGGATGCCCACGGGGACCGGGGCCCCCGTGCCGGTATCGGCAGGGGCGGACCGCTACCCGGAGTACAGCAGGAGACAGCGATGTCCCGACAGGCTCAGCAGACCCACGAGCCGGAGACCCCGCATCTCGAGTTCGACGGCTCGACGCCCTACGAGGACTACGTCCGGGCGGATGTGCTGACCCACCTCCAGCAACTGCGCTCGGACGACCCGGGCGAGATGGTGTTCCTGGTGACCACCCAGGTCATGGAGCTGTGGTTCACGGTGATCGTCCACGAGTGGGAGACGGCCTCCCAGGCCCTGCGCCGCGACGACGTCCCGGCCGCGACCGACGCGCTCAAGCGGTCCGTGCGGGAGCTGGAGGCGCTCAACGCCTCCTGGATCCCGCTCGGCCAGCTCACCCCGGCGCAGTTCAACTCCTACCGCGGGGCCCTCGGCGAGGGCTCCGGCTTCCAGTCGGCCATGTACCGCCGCCTGGAGTTCCTCCTCGGCGACAAGTCCCGCTCGATGCTGGTCCCGCACCGCGGCACGCCGCGCGCCCACGCCGAGCTGGAGAAGGCGCTCCACGAGCCCTCGCTCTACGACGAGGTGCTGCGTTTCCTGGCGCGCGGCGGCCACGCGGTGCCCGAGGCGGTGCTGCGGCGCGACGTCAGCGAGAAGTACAAACCCTCGCCCGAGGTCGAACAGATGTGGGCGGACCTCTACGCCCGCGACCAGAACGACCCGCTGGTCCGCCTCGGCGAGGCGCTGACCGACGTGGCCGAGCTGGTCTGGCGCTGGCGCAACGACCACCTGGTCGCCACCCGCCGCGCGATGGGCGCCAAGACCGGCACCGGCGGCTCCGCCGGGGTGGCCTGGCTGGAGAAGCGGGCCCGCAACACCGTGTTCCCCGAGCTCTGGACGGCGCGCAGCCATGTCTGAACTCCTGTCGCGAGCAACGGAACTGGACGCCGCCGACCCGCTGGCCGCGCTGCGGTCGCGCTTCGTGCTGGACGACGTGACCTACCTGGACGGCAACTCGCTCGGCGCGCTCCCGGTGGGCGTCGCCGAGCGGATGCAGGACGTCGTGCGGCGGCAGTGGGGCGAGCTGCGCATCCGCTCCTGGGACGAGAGCGGCTGGTGGGACGCGCCCGAGCGGATCGGCGACCGGATCGCGCCCCTGGTCGGCGCGGCGCCCGGGCAGGTCACGGTGGGCGACTCCACCTCGGTCAACGTCTTCAAGGCGCTGGTCGCGGCGGTCCGCATCGCCCGTGAGGGCGACGGGCCGGTCGAACGGGACGAGATCCTGGTCGACGCCACCACCTTCCCCACCGACGGGTACGTGGCCGGGTCCGCGGCGCGGATGACGGGCTGCGCGCTGCGCCCGGTGCGCCCCGAGGACGTCCCGGCGGCGCTCGGCCCGCGGACCGCCGCGGTGCTGCTCAACCACGTCGACTACCGGGCCGGGCGGCTGCACGACCTGCCCGCCCTGACCGCGGCCGTCCACGCGGCGGGCGCGGTCGCCGTCTGGGACCTCTGCCACAGCGCGGGCGCGCTGCCGGTGGACCTGGACGAGCACGGCGTCGACCTGGCGGTCGGGTGCACGTACAAGTACCTCAACGGCGGGCCCGGCGCGCCGGCCTTCCTGTACGTCCGCCGCGGCCTCCAGGAGCGGTTCGACACGCCTCTGCCGGGATGGAACTCGCACGCCGACCCGTTCGGCATGCGCCCCGACTACGCCCCGGGCGAGGGCGCGGCGCGGGGCCGGGTCGGCACGCCGGAGATCCTGTCGCTGCTCGCGCTCGACGCGGCGCTGGACGTCTGGGAGGGCGTGGACGTCGCCGCGGTGCGGCGCAAGTCGCTGGAGCTCACGGACTTCTTCCTCGAGTGCGTCGCCGCGTACGTGCCCGAGGGGTCCGTGGAGTGCGTGACGCCCCTGCTCCACGGGGAGCGGGGGAGTCAGGTCTCGCTGCGGTGCGAGGGGGCCGGCGAGGTCATGCGCGAGCTGATCGCGCGCGGCGTGGTCGGCGACCACCGCCGGCCCGACATCCTCCGCTTCGGCTTCACCCCGCTCTACGTCACCTTCTCCGACGCCGAGCGCGCGGCCCGGATCCTCGGGGAGATCCTCCGCGGCTGACACCCCGGCGCCCGGATCGCCCACCGGCCCGCCGCCGTCCGCCCCCCCCCGGGGCGCTACGGCGGCGGGGCGCGCCGCGGCCCGGGGGGGGACGGCCGGCCGCGGGGGCAGGGGGGGGGGGGGGTGTGGGTGTGGGCGTGGCCGAC
>NZ_JBHTVQ010000010.1:0-79446 GCF_042792855.1 Streptomyces sp. NPDC056600 | reverse complement strand
CGGAGCCTGGGGGACAACCTCGGGGGCTCCCCCCCGGGCCCCCGTACCCCCCCCGGCCCCCCCCCCGCCCCCCCCCCCCGGGGGGCCACGGGCGGCGGGCCGCTCCGCGTCCCGGGGGGCGACGGCCTGCCGCGGGGTCAGTCCTGGGTGTAGGTGAGGCTGTCGCCGTCGGCCATGGTGCGGACGAGGGAGCCTCCCTCGACGGTGAGGGTGGAGGGGTCGCCGGCCGAGCAGGAGCTGAGCGGCTCGCCGTCGACCACCCGGGAGGGGCCCAGCCCGAGCACGCCGTCGCCGCCGGGCGCGTCGGTCAGGACGGCCTCGAAGACGCACCGGTAGGAGGAGGACGTGCCCTCCAGCGGCCCCTCGGCCACCAGGGTCAGCACCGGGTCGCCGACCTCGCCCTGGCTCAGCGTGATGTGACGGGGGTTGGACCCCGCCGTGTTCTCGATGACGGCGCTCCACTCCCCGAGGAACCGCTCGGGCACCGCGCCCGGGCCGCCGTCGCCCTTGTCGTCGTCGGCCGAGGTGGTCGGGGGCGGTCCGGGCCTCCCGGTGGTCTCCGTGGTCGCGGAGCCGGAGGCGCCGGTGCGGGTGTCCTTGTCGGCCCGGGCGTCCGTGTCCTTGCCGCGCATCACGCCGTACACCACCCCGCCGGCGATCAGCGCGACGACCAGCGTCGCCGCCGCGACCAGCACCGCGGTGCGGGCGCGGCCCCCGTCGTCCGGGGGCCCGGTGGGCGCCACCGCCGTCGCGCCCGGGAGCGGCTGCCCGAACGGCCCGGCGGTGTGCTGCCCGGGGACGGGCGGCCAGCCGTAACCCCCGCCGCCGTGCCCCTGGGCGTGGCCGCCCTGGACGGGGCCCGCGGGGTACGGGTGGGGTGCGCCGAAGGCGGGCGGGAACGCCGGGGCGGCCGGAGGAGCGGGGGCGGCGGGCGCGGAGTGGGCCGCGGGAGCGGCGGGCGGCGGGGGCGTGCCGGGACCCGTCACCACCGTGAGCGCCTCCTCCGGCCGCGGCCCGGGGTCCTCGACGTCCAGGAGTTCCGCCGCGTGGCGCCCCAGCTGGGCCACCAGCCCGGCCGGCAGCCACGGGTCGCGGGTGCGGCCGGCCGCGAGGGTGACCTGCTCGCCGCCCACCTGCCCGAGCACGTCCTCCAGGGAGGGGCGTGCCGCCGGGTCCTTGCGCAGGCACGCGCCGATCAGCCCGGTGAGCCCCTCCGGGACGCCGGTGAGGTCGGGCTCGTCCTGGGCGATGCGGTACATCAGGGCGTGCGGTCCGCTCTCCGCGTCGCCGAACGGGACCCGCCCGGTCGCCGCGTAGGCCAGCACCGAGCCCAGGCTGAAGATGTCGACCGCCGCCGTGATCCGCTCGCCCCGCACCTGCTCCGGGGCCATGAAGCCGGGCGAGCCGACGACCGCTCCGGCATGGGTCAGCCCGCTGTCGTCGGCCGTCTCCAGCGCCCGGGCGATCCCGAAGTCGATCACCCGGGGCCCGTCGATGGTGATCAGCACGTTGGACGGCTTGAGGTCCCGGTGGACGAGTCCCGCCGTGTGGATGTCGCCGAGGGCCCGCGCGAGTCCGGCCGCCAGGATGCGCACGGTGCGCTCCGGGAGCGCACCGTGGTCGCGGCCGACCACCCGCTCCAGCGACGGCCCGGCCACGTACCCGGTGGCCACCCACGGCACGTCGGCCTCGGTGTCGGCGTCGAGCACCGGCGCCGTCCAGTCCCCGCCGACCCGGCGCGCCGCCCGCACCTCGTGACGGAACCTGGCCCGGAACTCCTCCCGCGCGGCGAGCTCGGCGCGCACCAGCTTCACGGCCACCGTGCGGCCGCGGTCCGACCTGGCCAGGAACACCTGCCCCATGCCGCCCGCGCCCAGCCGGGCCAGCAGCCGGTACGCCCCGATCCGCTCGGGGTCCCCCGCACCCAGCATCTCCATCGCGCCGTCCTCCCCTGGACCGGTCACCGCGCCCCCCGCGGTCCCCACAGCTCAGCCTCCGAAGCGTATCGGCGGATCCGGCCGGCGCGTGCCACGAGGAGGCCACACCCCGGCGACGAAGCCGTGGCCGCCGGCGTCCGCCCGCCGACCGCCGCGAGGCTGTTCTCCGCCACGCTGGTTAAGGTGACCGCAGGTAATGGACATGAGACGTGTACCAGGGAGGGAGAGCGCCGATGGGAACGACCGGCGTGCCCGGCCCGGTGACCCGCAGCACCCTGCGCCAGCAGATCGCCGAGGCGCTGCGCGACGAGGTGCTGGCCGGGCGGCTGCATCCGGGCCAGGAGTTCACGGTGAAGGAGATCGCCGAGCAGTACGGCGTCTCCGCCACGCCGGTCCGCGAGGCGCTGGTCGACCTGTCCGCGCAGGAGCTGCTGGAGGCGGTGCAGCACCGCGGGTTCCGGGTGCGGGCCTTCAGCGTCGAGGACTTCCGGCACATCGTCCAGGCCCGCGCGCTGATCTCCGACGGCATGTTCCTGCGGCTGGCGGCGCGGGCCCGCTCCGGCGCCCGGGGCTTCCCCGACGTGGCGGAGACCGCCTCGCTGGCGGCGGTGCGGCGGCGCGGCGAGGAGTGCCAGCGGGCCGCCCACTCCGGCGAGTTGTCCGTGCTGATCGGCTACGACCTGCGGTACTGGCGGGAGTTGAGCGGCCTCTTCGGCAACCCGTACCTGACGGACTTCCTGCACCGGCTGCGCGTGCAGGCCTGGGTGTGCACGGTGCAGCACCTGCGGCGGCTCGCCGACCTGCGGGGCCACATGTGGGCCGGGCACACCGCCCTGGTGGACGCGCTGGGGCGCGGCGACGCCGAGGCGTCGCAGCAGCTCGTCGCGGAGAGCAACACCTTCTCGCTGGACCTGGTGGAGCGCCTCACCGCCACGGACGCCGCCGACGGCTCCCGGGAGCCGGGCCGCGGACCGGACGGACAGCGCGGATAGCGGGGAGGCGGGTTGAGGCCCCGTACACGGGGGACCACTCCTGCACGGGCCGGTCCGGCCCGGTACCCACTACGCTTCCCCTTCCACCTTTGACCCGAGGAGTCGTCCTTTGGCCTGTGACCTGTGGCTGGTCCCGCTCGTCGACGTGTTGTGCCACACCCCGGACAACCCCTTCGCCGAGGAACTCGCCGTCTACGACCGGGCGTTGATGGCCACCGGTGCGCAGCCGGTGCCGATCCACCAGTACACGCCGGGGGTCACGGGCGACGTCGCCCCGGTCGCCGGCTTCGACTACGAGGCGCTGCACTTCCTGCGCCGGGTCTACCTGCTCCAGGCCTGCGGGCTGCCGGTGACGCCGGTGGACGAACTCGGCGGCGACTACGAGCAGTTGCTGGAGATGTTCGAGACCACGGCGCAGCAGTCCCACCTGGTCTGGCACTACGACCACGCCGGGGCGTACCTGCCGGTGGACTTCCCGCACCCGCTGGTCAACGACGAGCTGCTGGAGGGCGGCGGGCCGCTCGGGTCCTCGCACGGGCTGCTGCGCGACCTGGAGTTCGTCGCGCCGGCCCTGGGGATCAACCCCGCCGCCCCGCCGGCAGCCCCGGCGCCGCCCTCCGCCCCCACCGAGCTGGAGCAGCCGGCCGACCCCGCGCCGTACGACCCGAGCCCGTTCGCCCGGGAGCGCCACGTGTGGCTGGGGCTGCACGCGGCGGCGGTCCGCAGCCTGGGCCAGGGCTCGATGATCGTCTTCAGCTGACGCCCCGGTCCGCCGCGGTCACCGTCGCCGCCGTCGTCACCGTCGCCGCCGCTGTCGCCGCCACCGTCGGCGTCGTCGTGCGGGCGCCCCCGGTCCCCCGTCGTCGTGGGTCACCGCGGCTCCGGGGGGCGCTGGCGCGGCATGTTGGGCCGGGGGGCCGCCAGGGAGAAGCGGCCGGCGCCGCCCACCGGGACGGCCACCTCGCTGCGTCCCCCGTCGACGGCCCCCCGGGCCGCCGCGGGGACGTCGCCCCGCCGGAACTCGCCCATCCAGTCCGCCGTCTCGGCCCGCACCAGTTCGGTGACGTCCTCCGAGAACCTCCGCAGCACCCCCAGGCACCGCTCCGCCGCCTCGCCGGCCGTGCCCTCGGTGGGGCCCAGCACCTCGCGCACGTTCTCCGAGGCCCAGTCGAACTGGAGGGCCTGCAGCCGCCGCTGCACCGCCTGCGCCGTGGCCATGTCCCGCATCCAGCCGGAGGTCACCCCGAAGAAGCGGTCCGCGCCCCCGCAGGCGAGGGCCAGCAGCAGCGAGAGGTACCCCCAGGGCGCCGCCCCGTCCATCACCTCGGCGAGGTCCAGCAGCGGGAGTCCCGCCGCGAGCACCGCCCCGGTGGCCGCGCCGCCGCGCAGCGCCCTGGCCGCGCGGCGCTTCCAGACCCGGTCCCCGAGATACCAGGCGGCGGTCTCCAGCGCGCACCGCTCGACCCACCGGTAGAGCTCGTCCAGCCGCCGGGCCGGCACGTCCCAGTCGCCCTGCGGGAAGGGCCGCCCCAGCAGATCCCCCGGCAGCCCCGGCGCCCCCGGCCCGCCTCCGGTCCTGTTGAGGCCGACGCGCCCGCCACCGGTCCGGCCGCCGATCCGGCCGCCGGAGCGCGCCCCGCCGGTCCGGGCGCCGGCGATGCCGGTTCCGGGGGGCCGGTCGCCCGCGCCCGACGGCGCCTCGGACCGCCCGCCCTCACGCGACGGCGACGACGGCGGCTCCTCGGACCCGCTCTCCGGCATCTCCGGCTGACTCACCCGGCTACTCCCCACACACCTGTAAACGATCACTGCCGACCCGCCCGGCGGCCGCCTGCCCGCGCCCGCCGTCGCCGCCCCCGCGGTCCGGGCCACGGCCGGCCCTCCGGCTCCCGTGACCGGACCCGGCACCCCGTCGGCACTGTGCGTGACGCGGTGATCACGTGGCGTGCTCCGCGTGTCGGCACCCTTCCTACCCCCCAACGAGTGGCACAGGCGGCGGTTTGAACCACGGATCCGCCCGTAAGTGGCCTTTCAACAGGCGCTGGAGCCTCGACACGCTCACCCGAAAGTGTGACGGAGCGGCCATCGCGTCGACCGCGTAGGCTCGTTCAAGAGGGGTGAATCTTTCCGCCCTCTCAGGAAAGACGTGTCCGTGACGTGTCGTGTTCCGGCGTGCCGGAACCGTCGTGCCCGGTGCGAACGCGCCGGCCCAGCGAGCTCAGGAGCTGAATCGTGTTTCCCGGTGGTGGCCAGCCCAACATGCAGCAGTTGCTGCAGCAGGCCCAGAAGATGCAGCAGGACCTGGCCCGCGCCCAGGAGGAGCTGGCGAACACGGAGGTCGAGGGTCAGGCCGGCGGCGGCCTGGTGCGGGCCACCGTCACCGGTTCCGGTGAGCTGCGCGCCCTGGTGATCGACCCCAAGGCGGTGGACCCCGAGGACACCGAGACCCTCGCCGATCTGGTGGTCGCCGCGGTGAAGGCCGCCAACGACAACGCACAGGAGCTGCAGTCCCGCAAGCTCGGCCCGCTGGCCGAGGGACTGGGCGGCGGCAGCGGTATCCCGGGTCTGCCTTTCTGACCCGGGGGGCGGCGACTACCGTACGCAGAGGGCGGCTCCGCCAGGAGCCCCGAGGAAGGCAGGCAGGGCGTTGTACGAGGGCGTGGTCCAGGACCTGATCGACGAGCTGGGAAGACTCCCCGGCGTCGGTCCCAAGAGCGCGCAGCGCATCGCCTTCCACATCCTGCAGGCCGAGCCGACGGACGTCCGCCGGCTCGCCCAGGCCCTCATGGAGGTCAAGGCCAAGGTCCACTTCTGCGTCACCTGCGGGAACGTCGCGCAGGAGGAGCAGTGCGCGGTCTGCCGCGACCCCCGACGCGACCTCGCCGTCATCTGCGTGGTGGAGGAGCCCAAGGACGTCGTGGCGATCGAGCGGACCCGTGAGTTCCGCGGCCGCTACCACGTGCTGGGCGGAGCCATCAGCCCCATCGAGGGGGTCGGCCCCGACGACCTGCGGATCCGGGAGCTGCTCGCGCGGCTCGCCGACGGCGCCGTCACGGAGCTGATCCTCGCCACCGACCCCAACCTGGAGGGCGAGGCCACCGCGACGTACCTCGCCCGCATGATCAAACCCATGGGCCTCAGGGTCACCCGCCTGGCCAGCGGCCTCCCGGTGGGCGGCGACCTGGAGTACGCGGACGAGGTCACCCTCGGCCGCGCCTTCGAGGGGAGACGACTCCTAGATGTCTGACGCAACGCTGCACTCCACCGCGACGGACCCCGGTGACTTCGCGGTCCAGATCGCCGACCAGGTCGAGAGCTTCCTGGTCGCCGTCACCGAGGTCGCCCGGGGCGACGACCCCGACTCGGCGGTCCCGTTCCTCCTGCTGGAGGTCTCCCAGCTGCTGCTGGCCGGCGGCCGTCTCGGCGCGCACGAGGACATCGTGCCGGACGAGCGCTACGAGCCCGACCTGGGCCCGGAGCTGGACGTCGACGAGCTGCGCGAGCGGCTGGCCGCGATGCTCGACCCGGTCGACGTCTACTCCGAGGTGTTCGACCCGTACCAGCCGCGCCGCGCGCCGGTCCCGGCCCGCATCTCCGACGACCTCGCCGGCGTCATCACCGACCTCCGCCACGGCATGGCGCACTACCGCGCCGGCCGGGTGACCGAGGCGCTGTGGTGGTGGCAGTTCTCCTACCTCTCCAACTGGGGCGCGATGGCCTCGGGCGCGCTGCGGGCCCTGCAGTCCGTGGTGGCGCACGTCCGGCTCAACCAGCCCCTGGAGGCGCTGGACGGCCTGGACACCGACGAGCACCTCGAGGAGGAGGCGCTGGCCGAGGCCGCGGGCGAGGTCATGTTCCAGGAGATCGCCGGCCCGCTCGGCCTGCGCCGCGTGAAGTGAGCCGCGGCGCGGTGTGAAGCAAGCCATACAGCCTGCTCAGGGGTTTACCGTCACCCGTCCGGGGGAGGTGCGCCCTCGGCCGGGGCGGTGCGGGAGCCGCCCCGGTCACCTGCGGGCGGTGGCGCACAAAAGGGACATCTCATCATCCGGTTGACCGGATGGGATGTTCAGCCGCTCGTTAGACTGAATCGACCGCCGCACACCTGTGCGCGCGGCTAGAGACGGAAGCGAGCGAGGAGCGCACGTGGGCCTTGTCGTGCAGAAGTACGGAGGTTCCTCCGTAGCCGATGCCGAGGGCATCAAGCGCGTCGCCAAGCGGATCGTGGAGACGAAGAAGAGCGGCAACCAGGTGGTTGTCGTGGTCTCCGCGATGGGCGACACGACGGACGAGCTGATCGATCTCGCCGAGCAGGTGTCGCCGATCCCTGCCGGTCGCGAACTCGACATGCTGCTGACCTCCGGAGAGCGGATCTCCATGGCGCTGCTGGCCATGGCGATCAAGAGCCTGGGCCAGGAGGCGCAGAGCTTCACCGGCAGCCAGGCGGGTGTCATCACCGACTCGGTCCACAACAAGGCGCGCATCATCGATGTCACGCCGGGTCGCATCCAGGCCTCCGTGGACGAGGGCAACGTCGCGATCGTCGCCGGTTTCCAGGGCGTCAGCCTCGACACCAAGGACATCACCACCCTCGGCCGCGGCGGCTCGGACACCACCGCCGTCGCCCTCGCCGCCGCGCTGGAAGCGGACGTCTGCGAGATCTACACCGACGTCGACGGCGTGTTCACCGCCGACCCGCGCGTGGTGAAGAAGGCCCGGAAGATCGACCGGATCTCCTTCGGCGACATGCTGGAGCTGGCCTCGTCCGGGTCCAAGGTGCTGCTCCACCGCTGTGTGGAGTACGCCCGCCGTTACAACATCCCGATCCACGTGCGGTCGTCCTTCAGCGGGCTGCCCGGCACCTGGGTCAGCAACGAGCCCATTGAGCAAGGGGAGCAGCAGGTGGAGCAGGCGCTCATCTCCGGTGTCGCCCATGACACCTCCGAGGCCAAGGTCACGGTCGTCGGCGTGCCCGACAAGCCGGGCGAGGCCGCGGCGATCTTCCGCGCGATCTCCGACGCGCAGATCAACATCGACATGATCGTGCAGAACGTCTCGGCGGCCTCCACGGGCCTGACGGACATCTCCTTCACGCTGCCGAAGTCCGACGGCCCCAAGGCCATCGAGGCGCTGGAGAAGGCGCGCACCGCCATCGCGTTCGACTCCCTGCGCTACGACGACCAGATCGCCAAGATCTCCCTCGTCGGCGCCGGCATGAAGACCAACCCCGGCGTCACCGCCGACTTCTTCGACGCGCTCAGCCGGGCCGGCGTCAACATCGAGCTGATCTCCACCTCGGAGATCCGCATCTCGGTGGTCACCCGCGCCGACGTGGTCGACGAGGCCGTGCGCGCCGTGCACAGCGCCTTCGGTCTCGACTCGGACAGCGACGAGGCCGTCGTCTACGGCGGCACCGGCCGCTGACGCAGCGCCTTCGCCGGAACCGGGGCCCGTCTTTCCTCGTCCTTGGATGAGGGAAGGGGGGCCTCGTCCGCTTTCTTCGGGCGATGAAACCCCTGGCCGGCGGCCATGAGCTTTATATGATCGGGGCGGACGTGTGTGCGGTCCGGCCGGCGCCTCTTGCCTCGGCCGCTGTCCCGTCCGAAGATTTCCCTTTCGCTGTCAGGGCGGTCGGGGGGACGTTCCGGGGGACGGTCGACGTATTGGGGAAGAGCGGGGCATGAAAGATTTCGGGACGCGTTCGACGAGGGCGTACAACCCTCAGGGGGGTCGGGACGTCCAACGGGCGTGGCAGAGGTTCTCGAGTTCCCCGTGGCGGCACGCAACGCCGGCCTGCGCCCTCGCCGGTCCCCCAGACCCGGCGGTACGCCGGGCGGCATGCCGGTGATCGCGCCCATGCCGTCGGCGCGTCGCGCACGTGTACCCGCTCCCCGGCAGGGTGACGGCCTCATGCCGTCCCAGGCCACCGGCTCCGCCGAGGCGGTGGCCGGGGCCGGAACCACGGTCGACCACCTCACCGCGACCTACCGGGAGCACTACCGGTCGCTGCTGCGCCTCGCGGCGCTGCTGCTCGACGACACCGCGTCCTGCGAGGACGTGGTGCAGGAGGCGTTCATCCGGGTCCACTCGGCCCGCCGCCGGGTCCGTGACCCGGAGAAGACGCTCGCCTACCTGCGCCAGACCGTCGTCAACCTGTCCCGCTCGGCCCTGCGCCGCCGCATCCTCGGTCTGAAGCTGCTGTCGAAGCCGATGCCCGACATGGCGAGCGCCGAGGAGGGCGCCTACGACCAGCTGGAGCGCGACTCGCTGATCAAGGCCATGAAGGGGCTGCAGCGCCGCCAGCGCGAGGTGCTGGTGCTGCGCTACTTCTCCGACATGACCGAGGCGCAGGTCGCCGAGACACTGGGCATATCCGTGGGCTCGGTGAAGGCCTACGGCTCCCGCGGCATCGCCGCCCTGCGCGTCGCGATGGGAGCGACGGCATGAGCGCTCCCGACGACGACGACCTGGCGCGGCGCACCGCTTTCGGCCGTTCCCGGCCGTCACGGGTACGCCGCACCCGCCACTCCTGGCATCCTTGGCTCCCGTCGGACCGCGGTCCGACGGCGCAGAGCCCGAGCGCCGCCAGCCCGCAACCCAGCCCGCACGAACCGCACGGTGGGAACGAACCTGTGAACGAACGCCCCGACGAACAGAGCCTCGGGTCCGGGCTCGGTCCGGACGAGGCGGAGCTGCGACGGCTGCTCCACCAGGCCGTCGACGTGCTCGAGCCCAGCGACGACACCCTGGACTACCTCCGGCACGCGGTGCCCGCCCGGCGGGCCCGCAAGCGCCAGGCCCTGGTGGGCATGGCGGCGGCCGCCCTCTTCGCCGGCACGGCCGTCCCCGCGGCGGTGCACGTCTCCACGGCGGGCTCCGCCGAGGACGTGCGCGCCGGCAGCGCGTCGGGCAGCACCGAGGTCCAGGGCGGCCAGGGCGACGACCTGCACACCGGCGTCACCGCCGGCACCGCGCTCCCCGGCCTGCCGGGCGTCACCGACGAGGTCGGGTCCCGGGGCGGCGACAGCAAGGGCGGCAAGGACGCGGGCGCCGACGCGAGCGCCCCGGCGTCCGCCCCCACCTGCACGGCGGCCCAGCTGTCGGCCCCCGTCGGGGAGCTCGGCCCGGTCGGCGCCGACGGCAGCGTCTCGGGCGTCTTCCGCGTGTACAACTCCTCGATCGCGGGCTGCTCGGTGAGCGACCCGGGCACCGTCTCGGTCAGCGCCCTGGGCGCGGCCGACCCGGCCCGGATCGCCGTCGTCCGGCAGGCCGGCGACCAGCAGGAGTACGAGCAGTTGCTGCTCGCCCCCGGCAACTCCTACGAGATACGCGTCTCCTGGGTCGCCTCCGGCTCCTGCCCGACCGACGACCCGGTGGAGTCCCCGACGACGTCCGGCGGGACGGACGGCGGTGGCGGCGATGCGACGGGCGGCCAGGACGGCGGCACCAGCGCGCCTCCCACCGTGGGCGGCAGCACCGACGGCCGGGTCGGCTCGACGGGCAACGAGGGCGCCGAGGACGGCGTGTCGACGCAGCTGGGCAAGAGCCAGGCGAACGCGGACGGCAGCGTCGTGGTCAGCTACCGCCCGCAGGGCGCGGACGCCGCGGGCGCGGCGGCCTCGGTGACGGTCCCGGGCGCGTGCGCGGGCACGGTGTACCGGACGGGGATCCTCGCGGGCAGCTGAGGCCCGCGGCCCGGGCGGGGCGGGGCGGAGCGTCCGGGCGGGGTGCCCGGACCCGGCCGGATCGGACCGGACCGGACCGGATCGGACCGGACCGGTTCCGGGCAGCGATCAGGAAGCGGCGGGAGCGGACTCCCGCCGCTCCTGCGTTTCCGGGGTCCGCCCGGTGGTGGCCAGGGCTCCGGCGGCGTCGGAGGCGTTCGCGGTGTCGTCCGCGTCCTCGGGGAGGATGCCCAGCTCGGCGTCCCGGACGAACTCCGCCTCGCGTCGCAGCAGCCGGTACCACATGAAGACCACGAAGCCGGCGAAGACGAACCACTCGCCGGTGTAGCCCAGGTTCTGGAAGGCCTTCAGGTCCAGCCCGCTGCCGGGCGCGGCCGCGGGCGGTACCGCCTTCATGCCCGCGTCGCCCTTGTTGAGCACGACCCAGGCGTCGTACACGTCGTACGGCACCAGGTTCACCAGCGAGGCGGCGCTGATCGCGCCGGTCTGCCCCGCGGGCAGGCCGCCGGCCGCGGGCACGCCGTTCTGGCCGGGCACCTCGGACACCTGCAGCGCGCCCGTCACCGTGACCTCGCCCGCGGGCGGGGCGGGCACGTCGGCCGCGTCGGGCGTACCGGGCAGCCAGCCGCGCACCACGGGCAGCGCCCTGCCGTCGCCGGTGCGGAGCATGGTCAGCACGTAGGAGCCGCGCCGCTCGTCCACCTCGCGGTCCGGCACCAGCAGCTGCTCGCCGTACCGGCCGGTGACGGTGGCCTGGTCGCCGACCGTCCGCTTGTCGACGGGGAGCAGCTCGGCCAGCGGCCGCGCGGTGCTCGGGTCGGCTTTGCGGTCCTCGGCGGCCTGGGCCGTCGCGTCGCGGTGGCCGTCCACCCGGGTCTCGAACCGGTCCAGCTGCCATGTCCCCATGAACACGCAGAACGGCACGGCGAGCAGCACGAAGACGTTGATCCCCCACCAGCGGGGCGTCAGCAGGAACCGGTACACCCCACCCACGGTACCGGGGCCCCGCCCGGTCCCCGGGGCCGGGCTGCCCGCCCGCCCGGCCCTCGGGAGCCGCCGCCGCGAGGCCGCCGGAACCGGTGTCCGCACCACCCCGCGCCCCGGCCCGCCGAGCAGGCACTATGGGGCCATGACTGACACCACCGGCCACGCCGAGGCCCCGGAGACGCCCACGACCATGCCCGACTGGGAGAAGAGGTTCAGGGCCCCGCGCCTGTCCCTGCCCGACTGGGCGGAGGACGCCCCCGACCGCTCCCTGTTCGTCTCCAACGCGACGGGCACCTACGAGCTCTACGCCTGGGACCGCGCCACCGGCGCCCAGCGCCAGGTCACCGACCGCCCCAACGGCACCACGGACGGCACGCTGACCCCCGACGGCGCCTGGATCTGGTGGTTCGACGACACCGACGGCGACGAGTTCGGCGTCTGGCGCCGCCAGCCGTTCCACGGCGGCCCCGACGAGGAGGCCGTCCCCGGCCTGGAGCCCTCCTACCCGGCCGGTCTCGCCCTGGGCAGGGACGGCCGCACCGCTGTGGTCGGCCGCTCCGCCGACGACGAGGGCACCACCATCCACCTGGCCCGGGACGGCGAGGACCCGGTCGAGATCTACCGGCACGCGGAGTCCGCCGGGGTCGGCGACCTGTCCCATGACGGCTCGCTGATCGCCGTCGAGCACACCGAGCACGGCGACGCCATGCACTCCGCGCTGCGCGTGCTGCGCCCCGACGGCAGCACCGTCGCCGAGCTCGACGACACCAAGGCCGGCACCGTCGAACTGGGCCTGGAGGTCCTCGGCTTCGCCCCGGTCGACGGCGACGCCCGGCTGCTCGTCGGCCACCAGCGCCGCGGCCGGTGGGAGCCCATGGTCTGGGACGTCGCCACCGGCGAGGAGACCGACCTGGCCCTGGAACTGCCCGGCGACGTGAGCGCCGAGTGGTACCCGGACGGCTCCGCGCTGCTGATCGCGCACAGCTTCGAGGCCCGCAGCGAGCTGTTCCGCTACGACCTGACGAGCCGCGCCCTGGAGGAGATCGACACGCCGCCCGGCACGGTCTCCGGCGCCACCGCCCGCCCCGACGGCAGCGTGGAGTACCTCTGGTCCTCCGCGGCCCGGCCGCCGGTGGTCCGCTCCACCTCCGGCCGCGTGGTGCTCGACCCGCCCGGCATGAAGGCCCCCGAGTCGGTGCCGGTGGAGGACGTCTGGGTGGAAGGCCCCGGCGGCCGCATCCACGCCCTGGTGCAGAAGCCGGCCGGCACGACGGGCCCGCTGCCCACCGTCTTCGAGATCCACGGCGGCCCCACCTGGCACGACAGCGACGCCTTCGCTGCCGGCCCCGCGGCCTGGGTCGACCACGGGTACGCGGTGGTCCGGGTCAACTACCGCGGCTCCACCGGCTACGGCCGGGAGTGGACGGACGCCCTCAAGCACCGGGTGGGCCTGATCGAGCTGGAGGACATCGCCGCGGTCCGCGAGTGGGCCGTCTCCTCGGGCCTCGCCGACCCCGCCCGCCTGGTCCTGACCGGCGGCTCCTGGGGCGGTTACCTCACCCTGCTCGGCCTGGGCACCCAGCCGGAGACGTGGGCGGTCGGCATCGCCGCCGTCCCGGTCGCCGACTACGTGACGGCGTACCACGACGAGATGGAGGCGCTGAAGGCCATGGACCGCACGCTCCTGGGCGGCACCCCGGAGGAGGTCCCGGAGCGCTTCGAGGCGTCGTCCCCGATCACCTACGTCGACCGGGTCACCGCGCCGGTCTACCTCTCGGCCGGGGTGAACGACCCGCGCTGCCCGATCCGGCAGGTCGAGAACTACGTCAAGCGCCTGGAGGGCCGCGGGGCGGTCCACGAGGTCTACCGCTACGACGCGGGGCACGGCTCGCTGGTGGTCGACGAGCGCATCAAGCAGGTCCGGCTCGAACTGGACTTCGCGGCACGGCACCTGCCGGGTGCGGACGCCGGTCGGGACGCCGGTGCGGGCGCGGCGCCGGCGGCGGGCTGACGCCGTCCGGCCGGTCCGCGCCTGCCCGTTCGTCCGCCTGTCCGTGAACTGTCCGTAGTGGCCGACGACGCCTCGGTATACGTAAAGTCACGATTCGTTCACTCCCCGATGCGTCAACGCCTCACCTGCGGGATACGGATAGGCCGTGCTCACAGATTCGACCAGCTCCCACCAGAACCCCCAGCGGCGCGTGCCCGAGCGGCACGCGCCGGCGGCCGGGGGTCCCGGGTGTGCCGAACCCCTCGTGTTCGCCTCCCAGTTCAGGTCCTCGCCCCGCGGGGCCCGGCAGGCCCGGCACTGCGCTGTGCGCCGGCTGGCCGAGTGGGGGTTCCCACCGACCTCCGACCTGTCCTGCGCGGTCGCCCTGCTGGTCGGTGAGCTGGCCGCCAACGCGGTGCGCCACGGGCGGGTGCCGGGGCGGGACTTCGCGCTCCGCCTCGTCGTCGACGAACTCGGCGGCCTCGCCCGCGTCGAGGTGATCGACGCCTCCGAGACCCCGCCGCCCTCCGTCGCCGCGCAGGCCGCGCCGGAGGACGAGTCGGGGCGAGGGCTCCTCCTGGTCGACGCGCTGGCCGTCCGCTGGGGCTCGCAGCCCCGGCAGCCGATCGGCAAGATCGTCTGGGCGGAGATCAAGACCGGCTGAGCCGACTGGGCGGGGAGGGCGGGGACTTGGGGCCCGCATCGAGGGCGGGACCGGGAGCCGCGGGGCCGGGGGCGGGAGGTTGGGCTACGTCCGGTCTCCCTCCGCCGCCCAGCGGGCCAGCTCCTCCGCGGTGCGCGGGACGAAGCCCGCGCCCGCCCCGCCGCCGCGTCCGCGCAGTGCCGCCCCGACCGCGACGCCCCACGGTATCCGCAGGCCCGCCTCCCGCAGCGCCTCCGCCCGCGCCAGCAACTCCTCGGCGGGTCCCACCCGCGCGCCCGCCGGGGTCAGCAGCGCGACGTCGTCCGCCCACCGCAGCGCCAGGTCCACGTCGTGGGTGGCCATCATCACCGTGGTCCCCCCGCGCCGCAGCGACTCCAGCGTCGCGAGGAGCCGCTCCTGCCCGTCGGGGTCCAGCCCCGCCGTCGGCTCGTCGAGCACGAGGACCCGCGGCCGCATGGCCACCGCCCCCGCGACGGCCGCCCGTTTCCGCTGCCCGTAGGACAGCAGGTGCGTGGGGCGGTCGCCCAGCCCGGTGATGTCCAGCGCCGCGAGCGCCTCGTCGACCCGCGCCCGGACCTCCGCCTCCGGCAGCCCCAGGTTCAGGGGCCCGAACGAGACGTCCTGCGCGACCGACGCCGCGAACAGCTGGTCGTCCGGGTCCTGCACGACGAGCTGCACGGTGGACCGCAGCCGGGTCAGCCCGGCGCGGTCGTACGACACCGGCCCGCCCTCCAGTTCCACCCGGCCGGAGCGCGGCCGCAGCCCGCCGCTCAGCAGCCGCATCAGCGTCGTCTTCCCGCTGCCGTTGCGCCCGAGGAGGGCCAGGGCGCGGCCCTCGCGGACCTCGAAGCCCAGGCCGTCGAGCACGCGGGGGCCGTCCTCGTACCCGAAGGACACGTCCCGCAGGGCGACCAGTGGCGCGGCCGTGACGTCCGCTCCCGCCGCGACGTCTGCCGGGCCCCCCGCCCCCGCGGCCGCGTCCTCCGTGCTCGCCCCGTCCCCGGGTGTTCCGCTCGTCCCGTTCACGACAGACGTCCTTCCAGCACGGCGTCGAGCACGACGATCACGGTCAGCAGCGCGACACTCGCGCCGACGAAGCCCCCGGAAACCCGGGTGGGCGGGACCAGGACCCGCAGCGTCCCGTCGTACCCCCGTCCGGCGAGGCCGCTCTGCAGCCGGCCCGCCCGGTCGAAGGCCCGCACGAAGGCGGTGGCCCCCAGACCGCCCAGCGAGCGCCAGGCCGCGGCCCTGGTCCGCTGCCCGAGCCGCGCCGCCTGCGCCTGCCGGACCTGTCGCACCGAGTCGAGCAGCAGGAACGCCATCCGGTACGTCACCACCGCCACGTCCACCACCGCCGCCGGCACCCCCGCCCGCACCAGGCGGGGCAAGAGGTCCGACATCGGCGTGGTGAACGCGAACACCAGCACCCCCAGCGAGGCCGCCGAACTCCGCAACAGGAGCTCACCGGCCCGCAGCGCCCCGTCGGGCGCCGGGCCCAGCACCGCGCCGTCCGGCCCGCCGACCCGCACCAGCAGCGTCGCCGCGCCGGTGACGCAGAACCCGAGCGGCGCGCGGTACGCCCGCCACAGCCGCCCGGCCGGCACCCGCGCGGGTCCCAGCAGCACCACCAGGGCGGTGACCAGCACCAGCAGGGCGCCCGGCCACGGCGGCAGCACGACGGCGAGCAGCGTGAGCCCGAACCCGAGCACCGCCTTGTCCACAGGATGACGGCGGCGCCAGCAACTGCCGTGCGCCGCCGCGTCGATCGACAGCACAGGCGTCAAACCCGCCTGGTCGCGGCGTCGTTCCGGCCGTCGTGGGTGACGGCTCCGGCACCGGTGCCGGCGTCCGCGTCCACGGTGCCGGCGTCGACGGGGGCGGCGATGGCGTCCGCGTCCACGGAGGCGGCCGGAGCGGCCACCTCACCGGCGGCAGCCGTGCCCGCCGGGGTACTCGCGGCCGCGGCCGCCCGGGCTTCGCCCTGCCGACGCCCGCGCCACAGGCCCAGGCAGTAGGAGACGACTCCCGCCCCCACCGCCGCCTGCAGCGCGAACAGCCCCGACTCGATCTCGCCGGACGGCGGTTCGTACACCGGCGAGAACCAGGGGCGGTAGTCCGGGTCGATCTCCTGGATCGCCACCTCCGCCTCGGCGTCGGCCCCGGTGAACGGCTCGGGCTTGTGGTCGCCCATGCCGAGGACCACCGGCAACACCGCCATGGCGGCCACGGTCAGCACCAGCAGCAGGTTGATCCGCAGGTTCCGGCTCATCGCGACACCGCCCCGGTGCTCGTGCCCGCGTCGGTGTTCGTGCCCGCGCCGGTGCCCGCGCCGGTGCCCGCGGCGGTGTTCGTGCCAGCCCCGGTCCGGGCCTTGCCGAGCCCGGCGGTCCGCAGGCCCAGCCGGGCCAGCTCACCCGCGCTCGACTGCGCCAGCAGCCGCACCACCAGCACGGTGAGCAGCCCCTCGCTGACCGCCAGCGGGATCTGCGTGATCGCGAAGATGGACCCGAACTTGCCCAGCGCGCCCGCGAATCCGCCCACCGGGTCGGGGAAGGCCAGCGCCAGCTGCACGCTGGTCACGCAGTACGTGCTGAGGTCGGCGACGAACGCCGCGCAGAACACCGCCACCGCGAGCCGCGCCCCGCACCGCAGGGCCAGCCGGTACACGCCGTACCCCGCCCAGGGGCCGACCACGGCCATCGAGAAGACGTTGGCGCCGAGTGTGGTGAGCCCGCCGTGGGCGAGCAACAGCGCCTGGAACAACAACGTGACGGTGCCGAGCACCGCCATCACAGGGGGCCGGAACAGCACCGCCCCCAGCCCGCTCCCCGTGGGGTGCGAGCAACTACCGGTCACCGACGGCAACTTGAGTGCCGACAGGACGAACATGAACGCGCCCGAAGCTCCCAGGAGCAGTGTGCTCTCGGGATGTTCCCTCACCTCACGGGTGAGTTGACGAACTCCGTGGACGACAAACGGCGCAGACGCGGCAACCCAGGCGATCGCGTGCGCCGGAGGAAGAAACCCCTCGGCTATGTGCATGGCTCAGCAGACCCTCTCCAGCACCTCGTGGATGGACGACGCGCCTTGGCCGGTCTCCTGGCTGACGGGTACCACACGCCCGTGCTCCGCCTTCCCGGGTCCGTGAGGACCCAGTGGCTGCCCGCGAGGGCCGGAGCCGGACTTCCCGATCACAGTGGCGAGGGCCGCACCGGCATCACACCGGATTTCCCGTTCACCAAGACCTTGTGACAGTAATCCGGCATCCCGCCCACTGACAAGCGAGCCCGATCCGGCCACCGGCGTCCGCGACCACCCGACGCGCCCCGCACCGCAGGCGCCGCAAGGGCCGAGGGGCGGGTTCAGTCCTTCCCGCGGTCGAGCCCCCAGGTCTGCAGGACGAAGGGCCGTCCCTTCTCCTCACCCTCGATCAGGGGCACGTCCAGCAGGCGGAATCCGGCCCTGGTGGCGACGCCGACGCTCGCCGCGTTCTCCGCCTCCAGCTCGAGGATCACCTGCTCCGCCCCCAGCTCCTCGAAGGCGTACGCCGCCATCACCCGCACCGCCCGGGCCGCCAGCCCCTGCCCGCGGTGCGCCGGTCCCACCGCGTAGCCGATCTCCACGCCCTCCGGAGCCCGGCGCAGCATCACCTCGCCGAGCGGGGCCCCGCCGTCCAGCGTGATGGCGAGCAGGATGGTCGTCCCCTCGGCCCGCAGCTCACGGGTGCGCACCAGCCGTGCGCGCGAGGCCGACTCGTCGAAGGGGGAGACGATGGGCGTCCAGTAGGCGATGTCCGGGTGGTCGAACAACGCCGGCATCGCTGCCAGGTCGTCCTCCGTCCAGTCCCGGAGGACCAGACCCTCCCCGGTCAGTTCCATCCGCTCGGGAAAGGGCGACGCGTGATGACTCATGCGGGGGTGACCTCCTGGCCTGGCCGGAAACACACGGTGGCACCGGCGCCGGGTGCGCGAGTGCCGCGGAGGGTGCGCGGTGCACGGTGCACGTCCTCGTGGTGCATTCCATCCTCCATCCCGACCGGATGTCAGTCCGATTTTCGCCGGGCGACTCTACTGGCGGCGACCCTCATCCCCCGGGGTCTCTCACCGGAGCTCGCTGAAGCGTTCCGTCTCCCGGGTGCCGCCGGCGACGATGATCGTGTCCCCCGGTCCCAGGACCGTCGCCGGCGTCGCGTACGTGAAGGCCTCGCCCGGACGCTTGACGGCGACGACGGTCAGCCCGAAGCGGGAGCGGATGTCGCTCTCGCCCAGGGGGACGCCGACGATCCCGGCCGGCGGATTCGTCTTGACCATGGCGAAGCCCTCCTCCCACTCGATGTAGTCGAGCATGCGGCCGCGGACCAGGTGGGCGACCCGCTGCCCCATGTCGTGCTCGGGCAGGACGACGTGGTGGACGCCGAGCTGGGAGAGGATCCGGCCGTGCTCCTCGCTGGTCGCCTTGGCCCAGACGTGCTTGATGCCGAAGGAGACCAGCAGCGAGGCCGTGAGGATGCTCGCCTCCAGGTTGGAGCCGATGGCGACGACGGCCCGGTCGAAGTCCTGCACGCCCAGTTGCCGCAGCGCGTCCTCCTTGGTGGAGTCCGCCCGCACGGTGTGGGTGAGGACCCCGGACAGCGCCTGCACGACGTCCTGACCGGCGTCGATGCCCAGCACCTCGGTGTCCGCCTCGACCAGCGCCTTCGCGACGGCACGGCCGAACCGGCCGAGGCCGACGACCACCACGGCGTCCCGGTGGCCGGCCCGCTGCCTGCGCTGCCTGCGCTGTCTGCTGGGGATGAACTTCCTAGCCAATGACGGGACGCTCCTCGGGAAGGTCGTACAGGCGGACGCGATGGCGCAGGGCGAGCGCGGACGCGACGGTGATCGGCCCGAGCCGCCCGACGAACATCAGCACCACCAGCAGCAGTTGGAGGCCGACGGGCAGACGCGCGGTGATGCCGGTGGACATCCCGGTGGTGGAGAAGGCGGAGACGACCTCGAACAGCGACCGGTCGAGGCCGTGCTCGGCGAAGACCATGAAGGCCATCGTGGAGACGACGACCGCGGCCACCGACAGCAGTGCCACGGTCAGCGCCTGGCGCAGCAGCGGCGCGGACAGGCGGCGGTCGAAGACGTTCACCGAGCTCTCCCCGCGGATCTCCGTGTACAGCACGAAGAACAGCACCGCGAAGGTGGTGACCTTGATGCCGCCGGCCGTGCCCGCGCTGGACCCGCCGACGAACATCAGCACGTCCATGCCGAGCCAGCTCACCGGGCGCAGCGCGGCCAGGTCGACGCTGTTGAACCCCGCGGTGCGGGGGATGACACCCTGGAAGAACCCGGCCAGCAGCTTCCCGGGGACGTCCAGCGGGCCCAGCGTCGCCGGGTTGGACCACTCCGCCGCGGTGACGAAGGCGCAGCCGCCGACCAGGAAGACGCCGGTGCCGCAGAGCGCGATTTTCGTGTGCGCCGACCAGGTGCGGGGCCGGCGGAACCGGCGGCGCAGCTCGAACAGCACGGGGAAGCCGAGCCCGCCGGTGATGATCGCCAGCGCGACGGGCACGCAGATCCACGGGTCGGTGACGAAGGACATCAGGCTGTCGGAGTACAGCGCGAAGCCGGCGTTGTTGAACGCGGAGACGCCGTGGAACACCCCCAGCCACACCGCCCGCGGCCACGGCTCGTCGTAGCCGGTCGCGAACCGCAGCGTCAGCGCCAGCGCGGTCACCGCCTCGACGGCCAGGGAGGCCTTCACCACGCCGGTCACCACCGCGCGGATGTCCCCGAGCCCCAGCGTCTTGGTCTCCGTCGCCGCGGTCATCCGCGCGCGCAGGCCCATCCGGTGCGAGACCAGCAGGACCAGCACGGACGCCGACGTCATGATCCCGAAGCCGCCGACCTGCACGAGCCCGAGGATCACCACGTGCCCGAAGCCGCTCCAGTACGAGGCAGTGTCCACCACGACCAGGCCGGTCACGCACACCGTGGACGTCGCGGTGAACAGTGCCTCCAGCAGCCCGGCGCCACCCGGTCCCGCCTTGGCGGCAGGCAGCATCAGCAGCCCCGTGCCCGCCGCGACGGCCGCGGCGAAGCCGGCGACCACCACCTGCGCGGGGTGCCGCAGCCGCGGCCGCAGCCCGCGCCGCGGACCGGGCCCCCGCCGGGGCCGCCACCGTGATCCCGCCGGCCCTCCCGGTAGGTCCTGCCCGCCCGGCCCGGCCGTCGGGACGGGCGCCGCGACTCTTCTCACCCGCCGACGGTAGGCACACCTCCCCGGCCCCCTCGCGCCGGATCCTGCCGTCTGCCGCGCCGGTTCCCCCGACCGGGGGTCCCGCCCGGTCCGGAAGGGGCCCGCCCGGCCCGGCAGGGTCACGTCACCGAGCGGCCGGACGGGCCCGCTCGCGGTCCTCGCGGTCCTCGCGGTCCTCGCGGTCCTCGCGGTCCTCGCGGTCCTCGCGGTCCTCGCGGTCCTCGCGGTCCTCGCGGTCCTCGCGGGCGGAGCGGGGACGGATGTCAGCGGCCCGCCTGCTGCTCACCCGGACGTCACGCCCGCACCCCCGACCGCACGGAGGGCTGCCCCCACCACACCGGCGGCCCGGCCCCGGGGCGAGGCCGTCAGCAGACCTCGCCGACCTGGTCGGCGAACTCGTCGACGCTCATCGCCCGGCCCGCGGCCCAGACCTGCCCGGGGCGAAGGGACGCCAGGTCGTCGGCGGTGAAGGCGCCGTCGCCGTAGTACTCCCCGTCGTACGAGTAGAAGGAGAGCGAGTACGTCCGCCCGGGCAGGAGCTCCCGCCCACCACCTCCCTCCACCAGCCAGGAGTCCGGCGGGGAGAGCACGGGGATGACGGCCCGCCCGCGATGCGTCATCCCCCGCGGCACCTCCCAACCGCCGTCCTCCACGGACGCACGGTCCTGGCCAGCACCTTCCGCCCCGGCGTCGTCCCCACCGGCGCTTTCCGTCCCGGCGTCGTCCGGCCCGGCACTGTCCTCGCCGGCACCCTCCGTTCCGGCGTCGTCCGTCCCGGCACCGGTCGACCCGGACGGCCAACTCTCCAGCCGCATGGCCGTAATGGGCTCGCTCCCGTCGTCGCACGGCTGCAGCACGGCCACCGGCCGCCCGTCCTCCCGGTTCGTCACCGCGACCAGCGTCAGGTGGGCGGGAGTGCACCCGCTCACCAAGCCGAGCCCCAGCACCAGACACACCACCGCACGCGTACGTCTCATCGCGGTCCCCCTCCGCCGTGAACGCCTCGCTCCCAGGCTCGCCCCGCCCCCGCCGGGAGTCGAGCTCCGTACGGTCTCGGTTCGGCGGACGCCGGATCAGGAAGCGGGGCAGAGCGTCCTGCGCAGGCCGTAGTTGAGGTGGCTTCCGTCCTCGTCGGTGGGCGTGATGCCGTTGTAGGAGAACAGCTCGGCGGCGCTGTGGTCCGGGTCCGCCACCCCGCTGTCGAGAGCCGCGCACTGCTTGCGGGCCGCGTAGATCGCCTTCTCCTCGTCCTTGAAGAGGCTGACGTCGACGTCGAAGACGACCCGCATGACGTCGGCCCGGGCGGCCCCCTGCGGCTCGGGCGGCAGGGCGGCGTCCGACGCCTCGGGCGCGGGGCTGCCGGAGGCGCCGGCAGCGGTGTCGCCGCCGGCCCCGTCCTCGGCCCCGTCCTCTGCCGGGGCGCTGCTGCCCGCCGCGCTCGACGCCGCCGGTGCCGGAGCGCCCATGTCGTCCTTGCCGTCACCGCCGCTGTCGCAGCCCACAGCGGTGACGGCGAGTACGGCGGCGACGGCCGCAGTGGCGATACGGATGCGCATGGTTTCCCCCGAGGTGGACGCGAGTACGTGGAGGACCAGAGTGCGGCAGCCGGCCCCCAGCGGGCGCTGCGGTGACAGGGTCATGACCTTTCCCGAACACGCCTGCCGCACAGCCCCGTTGTCAGTGCCTCCCGCTAACCTCGCGACCGCGCGGTCGGCTTACCGGGGGTTCCAGCTCTGAAGAGAATGGTTGCATCCCCGGCCTGTACGGGGGCGGCCCGGAGAACGCGTCCGGGACCCAACCGACGACCGGGCTTCGTCGATGGCCAGCGACACCACCTGCCAGAGCCGACCGCGCACCGTCCCCTCGGCCCCTTGGCCCTGCCCGGAGCCCTCAGAGGCCCCGCAGTGCCTCGTACAGGTCGTCGTAGGCGGTCCAGCAGTCGACGCTTGCCGTCGTCGTACAGGCTGCCCATGTACCAGTCGTCGTCGCCGACGGGCTTCACCAGACACAGGCCGTGGAACCCGAGAACGATCTCCGGGCGCAGCGCTTCCGGATCTCCGACGCCCGCCACCCACCGCACCGTCCGGCCGGGATCCAGGGCGACAGCCTCCCGATCCCCCGACACCTCCCGGATCCGCCGAAGGGTCCAGCCCTCGGGTAGCCGCGCGTCTGCCATCCACAAAGGATCGCACCCGCGAAATCGGTCTCCAGGGGCGGAGGGGGAGGTGACCCCGCGGAGCTGACGGGCGACTACCTCTTCGGCGGCCGGAGTCGTGAGCGACTCACATCGCACGCCTGCTACGTCGCCTACTCTCTACGCCATGACGGACTCGGAGGCCTTTCGCACAGCGGTCAGGGTGTGTGCCACCGGCATGCTGAGCAGCGATGCAGCGCCGTACGAGTCGGCCTTGGAGCTCCTGGGCCTCGTCAGCGGGTTCCCGGTGGACGCAGGGGACCAGGCCCTGTACCGGCTCGCGAACCTCTGGGGCGAACTGACCGATCGGGTCGAACTCCGGCCTGCGGAGGCGCATCAGGCCGAGACGCACATGATCACTGCCGCCCATGAGTGGCTGGCCGTCGAGGGTGACCGCGAGGCCGAGGCCCGGTACATCGATCGCTGGCTCGATCTCCTCCGACGGGAGCGCCCGGCCCCGTCCCCGGAGTACGTGCTGTCCCATCCGCTCCAGCATGGCTCACGCATGCCGGTCCGCTGAGGAGCGGGCTCGCCGGTCAGATCTGACCGAGGTCGGTCTCCAACGGGAAGGGGGCCTCGACCTTGAGGACGCCGGCGAACACGTCACCCTCCCGGTAGGTCCTGGTCGCGGGATCGAGAAGGTACGTGTACACGAGAGGGACGCCCGTCACGGCCTGCTCGATCCGCCAGTAGAAGGCGATGCCGGCCTTGGCGTACTGGTCGACCTTGACGATCCGGTCAGTGGTCTCGGAGCCCGGCGAGACCACTTCCGCCACCAACAGCACGTGCTCGGGACGGGTGGGCGTGACGTCGATCGTGTCCGCGCGGTAGACGACCACGTCGGGACGCCGGTTGGTGAGAGGTACGTCCTGCAGACGCACGTCGAAGTCCGTGTCGGCGTTCCAGTCCGGACCGGCGGCGGCGTCCAGGGCGTTCGCCAGGATCCGGGCCAGCCGGTTGTGCCGCTTGGACGCGCTCGGACTCACGACGACCATCCCGTCCACGACCTCGATCCCGGCGCACTGCTCCTCGGACCAGGAGTCGTACTCCTCCGCCGTGATCTGCTCATGCATCCATGAGGGAGCCACCATCTCGGCAGTCATGACGCACCTCCCAGGCACTGTGCGGCAGGCCCGGTCCCGCCGGATTCAGAGTACTGTCTCCCACCGGTTTCCCGGCCGACCCACCGTCGGCCCGACCTTCTTCGTCAGCGCGCACCCTCGGGCGCGCTTGTCCACAACAGGCCGCGGGCCTCGGCGTCGGATCGTTCAACCCGCGTCCGACAGGAGCGTGCCGGCGAGGGGGCCGAGTGCCTTGGCCGAGGCCAGATGCATCGACAAGCTCGGAGATGCGCGGTTCCCCAATGGCTCCCAAGCGCACCCCGCAAACCACTCAGGGGCCCGACCCGCTTTCGCGGATCAGGCCCCTGAACTGGTATTTCACTGTCGGGGTGGCGGGATTTGAACCCACGACCTCTTCGTCCCGAACGAAGCGCGCTGCCAAGCTGCGCTACACCCCGATCGTCTCCGCGTTCCCGCGGCGACGACGTTTACTTTAGCCCACCGGCGGCCTGAGGCGAAATCCGGTTTTCGGGCGGCAGCGGACGAAGCCGGGGCACAGGTGGTCGACCGCGACCAGCAGGACGCCCAGGCCGTAGCAGGTGAGGCCGAACAGCAGGGCGTTGCCGACCAGGGCGAGGGTGCCGTTGTGGGCGGCGTCGAGGAAGGGGTAGGGGGCGCGGCCGGGCGCGTCGGCCGGGAGCAGGGTGCTCCGGACCAGGGCGAGGCCCAGGTAGACGAGGGGGTAGAGCAGCCAGGCGGTGGCGTGGCGGAGCCGCAGGGTGCGGGGGGCGCTCAGCAGCAGCCAGTCCAGCAGGGCGGCGAGCGGCGTGACCACGGTGAGCAGCAGGGCCGCCGCGAGGCCCCAGCGGCCGCCGGGGCCGGGGTCGGAGAAGGCGGGGCGGCCCGGGACGGCGAAGGCGTGCACCAGGGCGGCCAGCAGGACGTAGAGCAGCGCGGCGCCGGTGAGGCCGGGGCGCACCGGGCGGCCGGCGCTCCAGGCGCGCTGGGCGGAGACGGCGAGGACCAGGGCCAGCAGGATGTTGGCCTGCACGGTGAAGTGGGTGAGCGCCTGGAGCGGGCGGCCCAGCACCATGCAGACGGTCACGCCGCCCGCCGCGGCCAGCGCGGTACCCAGGCGGAACAGGGCGGTCAGGGGTCGGCGGGCCGGAGGTATGACGGCTGTGGGCGGGACGTACGACGGCATGATCTTGGCCCAGCCCGGAACGGCGGGGAGGTCCGGTATGTCCCTCGGTATGGGAGCGGTCATGCCCTCACGCTAGGCGTTACTGGGCATATCGGGCGATTCCGTGCGGCCGAACGAGGGACGCCGCACCACGGAAGTGATGCGGCGTCCCGGTCGTGCGGTACTGCGGCGGCCACGGTCGAGACTGCGGCGGCCACGGTCGAGGCGGCTCGCGGAAGTGGAGCTGCGGAGGCGCGGGGGTGCGGAGGCGCGGGGGTGCGGGGATCGGGTCGACGGGCGCTGTCGCGCGGACGGACCTCCGCCTCGGGTCAGCGCGCCCAGTCCTCCGCGACCAGCGTCAGCAGCGTCGCCTCCGGCGGGCAGGCGAACCGGAACGGCGTGTACCGGTTGGCCCCGCAGCCCGCCGAGACGTGCAGGAAGGACGTGTTGCCGCCGGCGGTGTGGGTGGACAGGCCCTTCACCCGGTCGGTGTCGAGGTCGCAGTTGGTGACCAGGGCGCCGTAGAACGGGATGCACAGCTGCCCGCCGTGCGTGTGGCCCGCGAGGACCAGCGGGTAGCCGTCCTCGGTGAACGCGTCCAGCGAGCGCAGGTAGGGCGCGTGCACGACGCCCATGGCGAAGTCACCGGCGCCGGACGGGCCGCCCGCGACCTCGTCGTACCGGTCCCGCTTGATGTGCGGGTCGTCCAGCCCGGTCAGCTCGACCGAGACGCCCTCGACCTTCAGCGTGCCGCGGGTGTTGGTGAGGTTCAGCCAGCCCGCCTCGTCGAACGCGTCCCGCAGCCCCTCCCAGGGGTTGTGGATCGCACCGGTGGCGGGCTCGTTGCCGTTGAGGCCGTGCTTGCCCTGCACCTTCTCGACCAGGTACTTGGCCGGGTTGCGCAGCTTGGGACCGTAGTAGTCGTTGGAGCCGAAGACGTACGCCCCCGGGAACTCCATCAGCGGCTCCAGCGCGTCCAGCACCTCCGGCACGCCCTCGGTGTCGGAGAGGTTGTCGCCGGTGTTGATGACGAAGTCGGGCCGCAGCCCGGCCAGCGACCGCAGCCAGCGCTGCTTCTTGCGCTGCCCGCTGACCATGTGGATGTCGGAGATCTGCAGGACGCGCAGCGGGCGCATCCCGGCGGGCAGGACCGGAACGGTCACCCGCCGCAGCCGGAACGCACGGGCCTCGAACCCGGCGGAGTAGACGAGACCGGCGGCAGCCGCCGCGGTGATGCCGAGGGGGACCTTGTAGAGCGCGCGCATGCCGTCCATCGTCTCAGGGTGCCCGCAGGACCGTAAATCAAGGGGCGTTCGCTGCGACACACCTGCGACAATCAAGCCATGACCACGCTCAAGTCGAAGCTGCAGGAAGACCTCAACGCGGCGATCAAGGGGCGCGACGAGCTGCGCTCCTCGACGCTCCGCCTCACCCTGACCGCGATCACCAAGGAGGAGGTGTCGGGTACGGAGAAGCGCGAGCTCTCCGACGACGAGGTCCTCAAGGTGATCACCCGTGAGGCGAAGAAGCGGCGTGAGGCCGCGGAGGCGTTCGCGCAGGGCGGCCGTCCCGAGAGCGCCGAGCGGGAGAAGGCCGAGGGCGAGTTCCTCGCCGAGTACCTGCCCCAGCAGCTGAGCGACGACGAGCTGAACGGGCTGGTGGACCAGGCGGTCGAGGAGGCCAGGGCGGCCGGCGCCGAGGGCCCCAGGGCCATGGGCCAGGTCATGAAGATCGTGAACCCGAAGGTGGCCGGGCGTGCCGAGGGCGGCCGGGTGGCCGCCGCGGTGAAGTCGCGTCTCCTGGGCTGACGCCCGCGCCGCGCGGGCCCGCGTCCGCGCTCCACAACGACACTCGGCCCCTCACCGCGTCGTGCGGTGAGGGGCCGAGTGCTGTCACGCCGCCTGCGCCGGGGGCCTGAGGCCGTCGGGGAGCGGCGGGGCGCGGGCCTCAGGGGCCGTTGCCGCCGCCGTTGTCGTTGCCCTGGACGAAGCCGCCGGTGGTGGTCGGGTCGGTGCCCGTGGCGCCTCCGGTGAGGTCGCCGCCGGTCACACCGCCGAGGGTCAGCGCGCCGTCCGTCGTGGTCCCGCCGTTCGTCGTCAGGCCGCCGTCGGTCCCACCGTTTCCACCGTTGCCGTTGCCGCCGCCGAACATGCCGCCGAAGAGGCCGCCACCGGGCTTGCCGTCGCGGCCCTTGTCCTTGTCCTTCGGCTTGTCGGCCGGGATGTGGACCTTGTTGAAGGCCGGGGCGTCCTTGCCCTGCAGCGCGCCGGTCATGGCCTGCCGCCATATCGGGCCGGGGCCCGCGCCACCGGAGACCTTGTCGAAGTAGGTGCCGCCGATGGTGATGCGGACCATCGACTGCTGCTGCATCGGGTCGCCCAGCCACACCGCCGAGGACAGGTTCGGGGTGTACCCCACGAACCAGGCGTTCTTGCGGGCGTCCGTGGTGCCGGTCTTGCCCGCGTTGTCGCGGTCGGAGAGGCCCGCGCGGGCGCCGGTGCCGGAGTCGGTGACCCCGGAGAGCAGGGTGTTGACCGCGTCCGCGGTCCGCTCCTCCATGGCCCGTTCGCAGGTCGACTTCGGCACGCCGATGGTCTTCTTCTTCTCACCGATCTTCTGCGTGACCGACTCGATGGCGATCGGCGTGCAGTACATGCCGCGCGAGGCGAAGGTGGCGTAGGCGGAGGCCATGGTCAGCGGGGAGATCGACTGCGTGCCCAGGATGACGGAGGGCTGCGCGTCAGGCAGCTTCTTGCCCGCGCCGGTGCGCACGCCCATCTTCTCCACCATCTCCAACGTCGGGCAGAGGCCGAGGTCGCCGACCATCTGCACGAAGTAGGTGTTGATGGAGAGCTTCATCGCCTCCTGCAGCGAGTACGGGCCGACTTCCGACTCGATCTCGTTCTGCGTCATCTCGCCCTGGTTGTAGGTGCTCTTGCAGCCCTGGACCTTGGGGTACGGCATCTTGTTGGGCGAGGGGTAGACCTTGTTCAACGGCAGGCCGCCCTCTATCGCGGCGGCGGCGAGGAACGGCTTGAAGGTGGATCCGGTCGGGAAACCGCCGCTGTCGCCCATGGCCTGGTCGACCGAGTAGTTGATCACCGTCTGGTGCTTCTTGGCGTCCGAGCCGTAGGGCTGGGACTGGCCCATGGCCAGGATCTTCCCCGTGCCGGGCTCGACCATCGTGGCCGCGGCGGCCACCTTGTCGTCCTTGTAGACGTGGCTCTTCAGCGACGCCTGCACGGACTCCTGCGCCTGTGGGTCCAGCGTGGTGCGGATCGTCATGCCGCCCTGCGCCCACAGCTTGGCGCGGGTCTCGCGGTCCTTGCCGAAGGCGGGGTCGTCGAGGAAGACGCGGCGCACGTAGTCGCAGAAGAAGCCGGCGCCCTTGGCGGAGGTGATGCAGCCGTTGCGCGGCTCGCGGATCTTCAGTCCCAGCGGCTTCTTCTTCGCCGCCGTGGCCTGTGCCTCGGTGATGTCCCCGACCTGGGCCATCCGGTCGATGACGACGTTGCGCCGCCTCTCGGCCGTCTTGGGGTTGTCGATCGGGTCGTAGTGCGTGGGCGACTGGACCAGGCCGGCCAGCAGGGCGGCCTCCTGGAGCTCCAGGTCCTCCGCGGACTTCGAGAAGTAGCGCTGCGAGGCGGCCTCGACGCCGTAGGCGGACTGGCCGAAGTACGTGATGTTGAGGTAGTTCTCGAGAATCTTCTTCTTCCCGAGCTCCTCCTCCACCTGGATCGCGTACTTCAGCTCCTGGATCTTGCGGCCCAGGGTCTGCTGGGTGGCCTGCGCGACCTTGTCCGGGTCGTCGCCCGCCATCTCCACGAAGACGTTCTTCACGTACTGCTGGGTCAGCGTGGACGCGCCCTGGGTGACCTCGCCGCTGCGCGCGTTGCTGTTGAGCGCGCGCAGCACGCCCTTCAGGTCGACCGCGCCGTGGTCGTAGAAGCGGGCGTCCTCGATGGCGACGATCGCCTTCCGCAGCTGCGGCGACATCTTCTTCAGCGGCACCACGGTGCGGTCGCGGAAGTACACCGTCGCGATCTTGCCGCCCTCGGAGTCGAGGATGGTGGTGCGCTGGCTGAGCGGAGGCGTCTTCAGGTTCGCCGGGATCTCGTCGAAGCTCTCGACCGATCCCTTCGCCGCCAGGCCCAGTGTCCCGAAGGCGGGCAGGGCGATGCCGGCCAGCACGCCGCCGGCGAGGACGCTGATCCCGAGGAACTTCGCGGCCTGCTGGACTGGCGAGAGGCCTCCACCCGAGCGCTTGTTTGGCATGAGGGCAGCCTACGTTCTCGTTTGCCGGACAGAGGTAAATGCCTTGGCCTAAGCTGCTCCCGGCTGTCACGACAGCGGTGCGAGCTGTAGATCCGTATGTCGGGACGTCCTACGGCTCCGGATCGTTCCGGAACCGCGTGAACTCCTTCCCGGGGATGCCCGAATCATCCTCCGGTGTCAATCGATGCCCCTTGCGTGACGAGTGGTCTGTCCGCATCTGTCGCGATGGCGGTTTTTGTCGCCAGGCCACTCCTCCGGGTGATCTGCCGCTTACCCATAGTCCGTTCGGGCCATTCAAGATTGGGCCCGTCGGGGGTGTTGCACTCTGTCCGCCTTCCGTAACGTCCTCAACTGGCGGCGGTGAATATGCCGCTGCCGCCGTGGGGGAGCCTCGATTCGGGAGAGGACGGCGCCGGTATGGGCTGGGTTACCGACTGGAGTGCGCAGGCGGCCTGCCGCACTACCGATCCGGATGAACTGTTCGTTCAAGGAGCAGCGCAGAACAGGGCCAAGGCGGTGTGCACCGGATGCCCGGTGCGGACGGAGTGCCTGGCCGACGCGCTGGACAACCGCGTCGAATTCGGCGTGTGGGGAGGCATGACGGAGCGGGAGCGCCGAGCGCTGCTGCGCCGCCGGCCGACCGTGACCTCCTGGCGTCGCCTGCTGGAGACGGCACGCATGGAGTACGAGCGGGAGGCGGGAATCCTGCCGCTCGACGAGGCGGAAGAGGCCTACGAGAGCTACGCGGCGGTGGTGTGACCGCCGTGGTGCGGTCGAAGCACCGTGGTGCGGTGAGCTGACGGCCGCGTCGCGGTGAGCCGCCGCTGTCGGCGGCAGTGGAGGGCGGGAACCGGGGTCGGACAGTGACCCCGGGCCGCCGCTTCGCCGTTTCCGCCGTCCCGGTGCGGCTTGTCGTGCCCGGGTGGCTGTTCGGGCCGCGCGGCGCCGCGGGGGTCCGGACGCTCAGGTCTGCGCGGGCGCGTCCTGCTGTGCGGAGCTGTCCTCGGGCGTCGTCGCCCTCGACCTCGCCTGCTCCGGCTCGGGAGCATCGCCCTGCCCCGGGACGTCCGCATGCTCGGGCGTCGCGTCGCCGTGTGCGGTCGTGGACGTGCCGGCGGAGTCCGTACGGGGCGCGGCCAGTCGTGCGCCGATGCCCCGCAACCCCGTGAGGTCGTGCACGTCGCCGGCCAGCGCGGGCACCTCGGTCACCGGCACCTCCGGATGGAGCGTCGTGAAATCCTCCCGGGTGCGCCGCTCGCGGGCTGTCAGCCGCATGCGCTCGGCGTGCAGGCGCAGCAGACCGGCGGCGAGCCGGTCGACCTCGGTCGGGGCCTGCGCCTCGGGAGTCGGCGCCTCGGCCACCTGTGCCTCGGGGGCCTGCGCCGCGGACCGGGGTGAGGCGGGGGAGCCTGGATCCGGTGGTCCGTCGGGAGCAGGAAGCGTTGAACTGCTGTGTGTGTCGGGCGAGTTACCCGCAGCCTTCCCGCTCGTGTGATCAACAATCCGGTCGGACGACAATTTTTCCGCGAGCAGGGTTTCCGCCGCCGCCGTCGCCCGTTCGGCCGAGAGGTGGGCGGCGTCGCTGCCGTGGACCCGGTTGAGGACCAGGCCGGCCAGCGGCATGCGTTCTGCGGCCAGCCGCTCCACGAAGTACGCCGCCTCGCGCAGTGCGTCCCGCTCGGGGGCGGCCACCACCAGGAAGGCGGTGCCGGGGGCCTGCAGCAGCTTGTAGGTGGCCTCCGCGCGGCCCCGGAAGCCACCCAGGGTGGTGTCCATGGCGGCCACGAAGGTCTGCACGTCCTTCAGCAGCGAGCCGCCGAGCAGCTTGCCCAGGGTGCCGGTCATCACGGACATGCCGACGTTGAGGAACTTCATGCCCGCCCGGCCGCCCAGCTTGGCCGGGGCGGTGAGCAGCCGGATCAGCCGGCCGTCGAGGAACGAGCCGAGGCGCTCGGGGGCGTCCAGGAAGTCCAGGGCGGAGCGGGACGGCGGGGTGTCCACCACGATCAGGTCCCACTCGTCCCGGGCCCGCAGCTGGCCCAGCTTCTCCATCGCCATGTACTCCTGCGTGCCGGCGAAGCCCGCGGAGAGCGACTGGTAGAAGGGGTTGGCCAGGATGGCGACGGCCCGCTCGGGGTCCGCGTGCGCCTCGACGATCTCGTCGAAGGTGCGCTTCATGTCGAGCATCATCGCGTGCAGCTCGCCGCCCGCGGAGTCGTCGATGCCGGGCACCCGGCGGGGCGTGTTGTCGAGCTGGTCGATGCCCATCGACTGGGCGAGACGGCGGGCGGGGTCGATGGTCAGCACGACCACCTTGCGGCCGCGCTCCGCGGCCCGCAGCCCGAGGGCCGCGGCGGTGGTCGTCTTGCCGACGCCTCCGGAGCCGCAGCAGACGACGATACGGGTCCCCGGATCGTCGAGCAGCGGGTCGAGGGCGAGTTCGCGCTCGGGTTCCAGGCTCATGACACCCCTTGGTTCCGCAGCAGGGCGGCCAGGCCGTACAGGCCGGCCAGGTCGACTCCGTCGGTCAGCAGGGGCAGCTCGGCGAGCGGCAGCCCGACGCCTCCCAGGACCTCCCGCTGGCGGCGCTCCAGGGTGTACCGCTCCGCGTACTCCCCGGCCTCCCGCAGCAGCGGCTCCACCAGAGCTTCCGCGCTCCCGCCGCGCCGGGCCCCGCCCAGCCCGGCCGCGGCGAGCGACCGGGCCACCGCGGTGCGGGACACCGATCCGGCGAGCTCCAGGTCGTCGCCGTCGAGGAGGACGGGGCGGACCATGTTGACGACCACCCGGCCCACCGGCAGGTCGGCCGCGCGGAGCTCGGCGATGCCGTCCGCCGTCTCCTGCACCGGCATCTCCTCCAGCAGCGTCACCAGGTGGACCTGCGTCTGCGGGGACTTCAGGACGCCCATCACCGCCTGCGCCTGGTGATGTATCGGCCCCACCCGGGCCAGCCCGGCCACCTCGTCGTTGACATTGAGGAAGCGGGTGACCCGGCCGGTCGGCGGGGCGTCCATCACCACGTGGTCGTAGACGAAGCGGCCCGCCTTGTCCTTGCGGCGCACCGCCTCGCAGGCCTTGCCGGTCAGCAGGACGTCCCGCAGCCCCGGGGCGACGGTCGTGGCGAAGTCGATGGCGCCGAGCTTCTTCAGGGCCCGGCCCGCGCCGCCCAGCTTGTAGAACATCTGGAGGTAGTCCAGCAGCGCCAGTTCGGGGTCGATCGCGAGGGCGTGGACCTCGCCGCCGCCGGGAGCGACGGCGATCTTCCGTTCCTCGTAGGGCAGCGGCTCCGTGCCGAAGAGCTGCGCTATGCCCTGACGGCCCTCCACCTCCACCAGCAGGGTGCGTTTTCCACCGGTGGCGAGGGCGAGCGCGAGAGCGGCGGCGACCGTGGTCTTCCCGGTCCCGCCCTTGCCGCTGACAACCTGGAGCCTGCTCACGTCGTCGAGCCTAACCATTGCCGGCCGCCTCACGCCGGGGCCTGTGGACAACTCGGGACCGGGGGCCTGTGGACAACTCCGGGGTCGGGTGGGGCCGACGGTAAAGTCGCCCCCATGAAGAAATGGGAATACGCGACCGTTCCGCTCCTCGTGCACGCCACGAAGCAGATCCTCGACACCTGGGGTGAGGACGGCTGGGAGCTCGTCCAGGTGGTGCCCGGGCCGAACCCCGAGCAGCTGGTGGCCTACCTGAAGCGGGAGAAGCAGGCGTGAGCAGCGTCGAGGCGCGCCTCGCCGAGCTCGGGGTGACGCTGCCGGAGGTGGCGGCGCCGCTCGCCTCCTACCAGCCCGCGGTCCGTTCGGGTGCGTACGTGTACACCAGCGGGCAGCTCCCGATGGTCGAGGGCAAGCTCCAGGTCACCGGCAAGGTGGGCGCCGAGGTCACGCCGGAGGAGGCCAAGGAGCTGGCCCGCGTCTGCGCGCTCAACGCGCTGGCGGCGGTCAGGTCCGTGGCCGGGGACCTGGACCGCGTCGCGCGGGTCGTCAAGGTCGTCGGGTTCGTCGCCTCCGCCCCCGACTTCACGGGGCAGCCCGCCGTGGTCAACGGCGCGAGCGAGCTGCTCGGCGAGGTCTTCGGCGACAAGGGCGTCCACGCCCGCAGCGCCGTGGGCGTGGCCGTCCTGCCCCTCGACGCCCCCGTCGAGGTCGAGATCCAGGTCGAGCTCACCGACTGACGCCACCGCCTCCGCCCCGTCGACGGGGCGCCCGCCGATAGGGCACCTGTTGACGGGGCGCCCGCCGAGGCGACACCCGCCGACGGGGCGTCCGCCGGGCGGGACGGCACGCTGCCCATGCCGTCCCGCCCGCGGGCCCGCGCCCGCCCGGTCCGCGCCGCCCCCCTCGGGACCGGCGTCCGCCCGGTCCGCGCAGCCTCTCCGACCCCCGGCCACTCCGGCCCACGCCCACCGGACCCGCGTGGGCAGGGCGCTTTCCGTCCGCACGGGGGCCGCACTCCGCCCGCACGGGGGCCGCACTCCGCCCGCACGGGCCCGTCCCCCTGACCTGGCCCCGTGACCTGGCCCCCCGGGCGAAGGTCCCCCCTCGAAGATTCGTCCCGCGGCGGATAGCCTCCCCGCATGGCGAATGGTCAGTGGTACCCCCCGGAGTGGCCCGAGCGCATACGCGCCCTCGCGGCCGGCACCCTCACCCCCGTGACCCCCCGCCGCGCCGCGACGGTGATGCTGCTGCGCGACACCGACCAGGGCCCCGCGGTGCACATGCTCCGCCGCCGCGCCTCCATGGCCTTCGCCGGCGGCGCGTACGCCTACCCCGGCGGTGGCGTGGACCCCCGTGACGACGACCGCCAGGTCCGCTGGGCGGGCCCCTCCCTCGCGGCGTGGGCCGACCGCCTCGGCGTCGACGAGCCCGCCGCCCAGGCCATCGTCTGCGCCGCCGTGCGGGAGACCTTCGAGGAGGCCGGCGTCCTGCTGGCGGGCCCCACGGAGGACACCGTGGTCGGCGACACCACCGGCGAGGACTGGGAGACGGACCGTGCCGCCCTGGCCGGGCACGAACTCTCCTTCGCCGAGTTCCTCGACCGCCGCGGCCTCGTGCTGCGCTCGGACCTCCTGGGGGCCTGGGCCCGCTGGATCACCCCGGAGTTCGAGACCCGCCGCTACGACACCTTCTTCTTCGTCGCCGTGCTCCCCGAGGGTCAGCGCGCCCGCAACGTCTCCACCGAGGCCGACCGCACCGTGTGGACCCGCCCCGCGGACGCCGCCGCCGGGTACGACAAGGGCGAGCTGCTGATGATGCCGCCCACCATCTCCACCCTCCGCACCCTGGAGACCCACCCCACGGCCGCCGACGCGCTGGCCGCCGCCTCCGGGCGGGACATGACCCCGGTGCTGGCCGAGGCACGGCTGGTGGACGGCGTGGTCGAGCTGGTCTGGCCCGGGCACGAGGAGTTCACCAAGCGGGTGACCGCCGGCGCCGCGGAGGGACCGGCCGCATGACGGACGCCGCCGCCCTGCCCGGACAGCCCCGCGGCGTCGTCGCCTCCGGGCGCGCCACCGCCCGTGCCGTCAACGTGCTCGCGCCCAACCCGTCCCCGATGACCCTCGACGGCACCAACACCTGGGTGCTCGCCGAGCCGGACTCCCGGCTCGCCGTGGTCGTCGACCCGGGTCCGCTGGACGAGAGCCACCTGGCCGACGTGATCGACACCGTGGAGCGCTCCGGACGCCGGGTCGCGCTGACCCTGCTCACGCACGGCCACGCGGACCACGCCGAGGGAGCGAAACGTTTCTCCGAGCTGACCGGCACCAAGGTCCGCGCCCTGGACCCGTCGCTGCGCCTCGGTGACGAGGGCCTGGCGGCGGGCGACGTGGTGGAGCTGGAGGGGCTGGAGCTGCGCGTGGTGCCCACCCCCGGCCACACCTCGGACTCGCTCTCGTTCCACCTGCCCGCCGACCGCGCGGTCCTCACCGGCGACACCGTCCTGGGCCGCGGCACCACGATGGTGGCCCACCCCGACGGGCGGCTCGGCGACTACCTGGACTCGCTCCGGCGACTGCGCTCCCTCACCGTCGACGACGGCGTGCACACCGTGCTCCCGGGCCACGGCCCGGTCCTGGACGACGCCCAGGGCGCGGTCGAGTACTACCTGGCGCACCGGGCCCACCGGCTGGCCCAGGTGGAGACGGCCGTGGAGAGCGGCTGCCGGAGCGCCGAGGAGGTCGTGGCGCTCGTCTACGCGGACGTGGACCGCGGGCTGTGGCCCGCGGCCGAACTGTCGGTCCGCGCCCAGCTGGAATACCTGAGGGAGCACGGGCTGGTCTGACCGGCCCGTGCTCCCTCGGGGTTGCTTCGTCCGCGCGACGGCCGCGCGACGGCCGCACTCCGACCGCACGACGTCCGCGCGGCGCAAGCGCGGCTCAGCGGCTGCGCTTCGCCAGCCGCTCGACGTCCAGCAGGATCACCGCACGGGCCTCCAGGCGCAGCCAGCCGCGCCCGGCGAAGTCGGCCAGCGCCTTGTTCACCGTCTCGCGGGAGGCGCCCACCAGCTGGGCCAGCTCCTCCTGCGTGAGGTCGTGGACGACGTGGATGCCTTCCTCGGACTGCACGCCGAAGCGGCGCGACAGGTCGAGCAGGGCGCGCGCGACGCGGCCGGGCACGTCCGAGAACACCAGGTCGGACATCTGGTCGTTGGTCTTGCGCAGGCGCCGGGCGACGGCGCGCAGCAGGGCGGCGGCCACCTCCGGGCGGGCGTTCAGCCAGGGCTGGAGGTCGCTGTGGCCGAGGCCCAGCAGCTTCACCTCGGTCAGCGCGGTGGCGGTCGCCGTACGCGGGCCCGGGTCGAAGAGCGACAGCTCACCGATCAGCTCACCGGGGCCGAGCACCGCCAGCATGTTCTCGCGGCCGTCCGGAGACGTCCGGTGGAGCTTCACCTTGCCCTCGGTGACCACGTACAGGCGGTCACCCGGGTCGCCCTCGTGGAACAGCGCGTCGCCGCGTGCGAGGGTCACCTCACTCATCGACGCGCGGAGCTCCGCGGCCTGCTCGTCATCGAGCGCCGCGAAGAGCGGGGCGCGCCGCAGAACGTCGTCCACGAGATCTCTCCTATTCGACCTGCTCAGGGAATCCTGTCCCCCCGGTTACCGTCCGTACCACCGGTCGTCCAGGGGTCCTGGTTCCCCATTTTGCCGGAGGGTCCAAACAGTGTGATCTGTCACAAGGATGCCGCACTGGTGTGCCAGACATCGCGCCAGGGGCCCAATTGAGCCGTGATCCCCGGGGTACGCGGCGGATGTCCATGCGGAGCCTTAGGCTGGCCGGGTGTCCGAAACGCCGACGACTACACGGCCCAGGCGGTCCGACCGGGTGATCGGACCGGGTGATTCCGCCGTCGGCGAACAGACCACGAATGGAGCGACGAACGTGGCGGACGACGAGACCCGCGAGCCGGCCGGCGCCACCGCGAAGGCGGGCGCGAGGGCCGCGAAGGCGGACGCCAAGCAGGGCGCGGGCGGAAAGCCCGCGGCGCGACGGGCCGCCAAGCCGGAGACCCGCGTCGCCCTGGTGCGCCGGGCCCGCCGTATCTACCGCGAGCTGGCGGAGGTGTACCCGTACGCCCACCCCGAGCTGGACTTCGAGAACCCCTACCAGCTGCTCGTGGCCACCGTGCTGTCCGCCCAGACCACCGACCTGCGGGTCAACCAGACCACCCCCGCGCTGTTCGCCAAGTACCCCACCCCCGAGGACCTCGCTGCGGCGAACCCGGAGGAGGTGGAGGAGATCCTCCGCCCCACCGGTTTCTTCCGCGCCAAGACCCGGTCGGTGATGGGCCTGTCCAAGGCCCTGGTGGGGCAGTTCGGCGGCGAGGTGCCCGGGAAGCTCGAGGAGCTGGTCAAGCTGCCCGGCGTGGGCCGCAAGACCGCCTTCGTGGTGCTGGGCAACGCCTTCGGCCGCCCCGGCATCACCGTCGACACGCACTTCATGCGTCTGGTGCGCCGCTGGAGGTGGACCGAGGCCTCCGAGCCGGAGAAGATCGAGGCCGAGATGAGCACGCTCTTCCCCAAGCGGGACTGGACGATGCTGTCGCACTACGTGATCTTCCACGGCCGCCGCATCTGCCACGCCCGCAAGCCCGCCTGCGGCGCCTGCCCGATCGCCGACCTCTGCCCCGCGTACGGGGAGGGCGAGACGGACCCGGAGAAGGCGAAGAAGCTGCTGAAGTACGAGAAGGGCGGCTTCCCCGGCCAGCGGCTGAAGCCCCCGCAGTCGTACCTGGACCACGGCGGCATCCCCGCCCCGCCGCTGGGCAAGGAATGAGGGAACCGCCGGGCGGCACCCGGCGTGGGGAACGATGGGCGGATCACGAGACGTTGAACGGCGGGGCGTGCGACACGGAACCGGGGTGGCGATGACACGTGCGAGCGACGCGGACCGCGGTGCGACGACCGTGTCCGGCGGCGGCATCGGCCTGTCCGCCCGGGGGCTGCCCTCCTGGCTCGAACCGGTGGCCGAGGCCGTCGAGAGGGTCGAGCCGCGCCAGCTGAGCCGCTTCCTGCCGCCCGAGGACGGGCGCGGGCGGCAGTCCGCCGTACTCGTCCTGTTCGGCGACGGGAAGGACGGCCCCGAGATCCTTCTGACCGAGCGGGCCGGATCGCTGCGCTCGCACGCCGGTCAGCCCTCGTTCCCCGGCGGCTCCCTCGATCCCGAGGACGGCGATCCGCACACCGACGGTCCGCTGCGCGCCGCGCTGCGCGAGGCCGAGGAGGAGACCGGCCTCGACCCGGCCGGCGTGCAGCTCTTCGGCGCGCTCCCCAAGCTCTACATCCCGGTCAGCGGCTTCGTCGTCACGCCGGTTCTGGGCTGGTGGCGGGAGCCCAGCGCGGTGCGGGTGGTCGACCCGGCCGAGACGGCCCGCGTCTTCACCGTCCCGATCGACGAACTCGCCGACGCCGGGAACCGGGCGATGGCGGTTCACCCGAGCGGTTACCGTGGTCCCGCCTTCCTGGTGCGGTCCGCCCTCGTCTGGGGGTTCACCGCCGGGATCATCGACCGTCTGCTGCATTTCGCGGGATGGGAACTGCCCTGGGACCGCGACCGCGAGGTGTCCCTCGACCGCAGGTCGTGACGGGGACCCCGACGGGAAGGGACGAGGTGGGCCCCGGCGGACGAGGTGCGGTGGCCGGGAGAGGACGAGGCGAGGCGTGAAGCGTTGAACGTGCTGGACATTCTTTTGCTGATCGCCGCCGGCTGGTTCGCGGTCGTCGGATACCGCCAGGGCTTCGTGGTCGGCATCCTGTCGGTGATCGGCTTCCTGGGCGGCGGTCTGATCGCGGTCTACCTGCTCCCGGTGGTCTGGGACGCGCTCACGGACAACTCGCAGGTCAGCACGGTCGCGGCGGTGGTCGCGGTGATCGTCGTGATCGTCTGCGCCTCCGTCGGGCAGGCGCTGACCACGCACTGGGGCGGCAAGCTGCGCCGCCGCATCACCTGGTCGCCGGCCCGCGCGCTCGACGCGACCGGCGGCGCGCTGGTCAACGTGGTGGCCATGCTGCTGGTGGCCTGGCTGATCGGCTCGGCGCTGGCCGGGACGACGCTGCCGACCGTCGGCAAGCAGGTCCGCACCTCCCAGGTGCTCCAGGGGGTCTCGCAGACGCTGCCGGAGCAGGCCGACACCTGGTTCGCGGACTTCTCCTCCGTGCTCGCCCAGAACGGCTTCCCGCAGGTCTTCAGCCCCTTCGCCAACGAGCCGATCCGCGAGGTCGCCCCGCCGGACGCGGCGCTCGTCGAGAGCGAGGTGGCGGTGCGGGCCAAGCGCTCCATCGTCAAGGTCATGGGCACCGCGTCCGGATGCAGCAAGGTGCTGGAGGGCACCGGCTTCGTCTTCGCCGGGCAGCGGGTGATGACCAACGCGCACGTCGTCGGCGGGGTCGACGAGCCGACCGTGCAGATCGGCGGCGAGGGCCGCCGCTACGACGCCACGGTGGTGCTCTACGACTGGCGGCGCGACATCGCCGTCCTCGACGTCCCGGCCCTGACGGCCAAACCGCTGCGGTTCGCCTCCCAGCCGGCGCGGAGCGGCGACGACGCCATCGTCGCCGGCTTCCCGGAGAACGGCGGCTACGACGTCCGCGCGGCCCGCGTGCGCGGGCAGATCCCGGCCAACGGGCCGGACATCTACCGCCGCTCCACCGTGCAGCGCCAGGTCTACTCGCTCTACGCGACGGTGCGGCAGGGCAACTCCGGCGGGCCGCTGCTGACGCCGCGCGGCGAGGTCGCCGGCGTGGTGTTCGCCAAGTCGCTGGACGACCCGGACACCGGCTACGCGCTCACCGTCGACGAGATCGAGGACGACATCGAGCAGGGCCGTCGCGCCGACCAGCAGGTGGACAGCGACCAGTGCGCCCTGTGACGAGGCCCGCGCCGCCCCGGTGACACCGCCCGGCGCGCGGGGTCACCCGGCCGGGAGACCCCGTTGCCGGGAGCTCCCCGTCGGGAGATCGCGCGCCGGACGGCGCCGGTCGTCGGTGCGAAGCAGACGAAGAAGTCGGTCTGAGGAAAGACGGTGCGAGGCAGGTCAGGCGCGCTGCTGGCGCAGGCGCACGGAGACCCACCGGGCGCGCCGGCGCAGTATGCCGCCGATGCCTACGCCGAGGTCGGTTGCCGGTGGCCGTGAGGCCCCACGGCGGCGGCCGCCCGGCCCGTCGGCCGAGCGGCGGTCACGTGCTGCGTCACTGAAGTCGTACGTCCAGCCCATACCCCGACGTGTGCCCCTGGCCCAAGGTCGATAACCGCGTCGGACGTCCCCAATTGGCCTATGCGCCGGGCATGGGCTGTTCGTAGGACAGGAAGCCGGGTCCGGATATCGGTCGGTCACCTGCTCGGACGGCTCCGGGGCAGGGGGCGCGCGTGCGCCGCGGGCGCGCCGGTGTGCGCCCGTGCGCCTGTCCCGTCCTGTCGTCCGCCCAGCAGCCCGCTCAGCCGTCCGCCCCGCGGTCCGTCCAGCCGTCCACCCGGCAGCCCGCTCAGCGGTCCGGCTCGGGGTCCTTCAGCCAGTTCACGAGCTCGGTGGAGAACGCCGCCGGGTCCTCCTCGTGGGGGAAGTGACCGAGGCCGTCGAAGAGCCGCCACCGGTAGGGCGCCTCGACGTACTCCCCGGAGCCCGCGGCCGTGCGGGTGCGCATCACCGGGTCCAGCGAACCGTGCAGGTGCAGTGTCGGCACCCGCACCGGACGCTTCATGCGCCGGTTGAACTGCAGGCCGTCGGGGCGCAGCAGGGACCGCACCATCCACCGGTACGGCTCGACCGAGCAGTGGGCCGTGGACGGGATGCACATCGCCCGCCGGTAGACCTCGAGAGCCTGCTCGTCGGGCCCGCCGCCCGGCCCAGACCACTCGCGGATCAGACGGCCGACCAGCTCCCCACCGTCGGCGGTGAGCTGCCGCTCGGGGACCCAGGGCCGCTGGAACCCCCAGATGTGGGAGCCGGCCGAGGACTGCCGGGGATCGGACAGCATCGACGAGCGCCACCGGCGGGGGTGGGCCATCGAGGAGACCACCAGTCGGCGCACCAGCTTGGGCCGCATCGCCGCCGCCGTCCACGCCAGGTAGCCGCCCAGGTCGTGACCGACCAGGGCGGCGTCGGGCTCGCCCAGCGACCGGACCACGCCGGTGATGTCGAGCGCCAGGTTGGCGGGGTCGTAGCCGCGGGGGGTGCGGTCACTGCCGCCGACGCCCCGCAGGTCCATCGCCACGGCGCGGAAGCCGGCGTCGGCGAGGGCGCTCATCTGGTGGCGCCAGGTCCACCAGAACTGCGGGAAGCCGTGCAGCAGCAGGACCAGCGGGCCGTCGCCCAGCTCGGCGATGTGGAAGCGGGCGCCGTTGGCGGCGACGTCGCGGTGGATCACCTTCCTGCCGTCGGGCAGGTCGATCCGCACCGCCGAGGCGGGCTGCGCCGAGGGAGTGGCCGGTTCGGTCATGACGACGAGCGTGCCACAGAGTCGAGCTGCTTGGCGTACAGGTCGGCGGGGGCGGCGGGCGCCACGGCGGGGCGGGGGTGCGGCTTGGCGTTCTGCAGCACCTCGGCGGTCCGCTTCATCTCCTCGCTCACCTGCTGCGGGCCGCGGCTCTTCTTGGCCTTCTTGACGAAGACCATGCCGATCAGCACCAGCACGAGGGCGACGACGAGGGAGGCGGCGAAGGAGAGCAGGAAGCAGATCGCCAGGTTCCACTCCGACCAGGTGTGGATGCCGTAGGCCAGGGCGAAGCTGAGCATCGGCAGGGAGAACACCAGCAGGGCCAGCGCCACGGTGAAGAGGGCCGAGCCGGTTGCGCCTCGTTTGACGTCCTGCTTGAGCAACGCCCGCGCGTAGGCGATCTGGTCCTGGACCAGAGCGGACATCTCGGTCGACGCCGTGGCGAACAGCTGACCCATGCTGCGTTCGGTGCCGACCGGGTTGCCGTCGGGTGCGCTCATCGCGGACTCCCTTTCCTGCCGAGTTCTGTACCGTCCAGTCAGATCATGCCGGACCCGCACGAACCTTGCGCGCACCGGCCGGTAGTAGAGGTACCCGCGATCACCTCCGGTGTACGTCGCCCCGGGCGAAGACCTGAAGAAGAGTCACGGCAGAAGCCGCGGAGCCCGGCAGGACGGTGCGCGCCCTCACTCGCGTCGCTCGGCCGCCATCGTCTCGGCCAGGCGACGGTGCTCGGCGGCCTTGCGCTCCAGGATCCGTGCCATCCGCAGGTGGTACTCCGGGTCGTCCTGGGTGTAGACGTCCGGGATCCCGTCGCTGTCCTCGTCCCGCTCCTCCTCCTCGGTCAGCCGCCGGTACGTGGCGTTGCGCAGCCGCAGCAGCACGCCGGCGAGCAGGGCCGCCAGGAGCGAGCCGACCAGGACGGCGGCCTTCACGTGCTCGGTGAGCTCGGCGTCGCCTTCGAAGGCCAGCTCCCCGATCAGCAGCGACACGGTGAACCCGATGCCCGCGAGGGTGGCCAGGGCGAACACGTCGGCCCAGGCCAGGTCGTCGCTGAGGGCGGCGCGGGTGAAGCGGGCGGCCAGCCAGGTGCCGCCGAAGATGCCGACCGTCTTGCCGACGACGAGGCCCAGCGTCACGCCCAGCGTCTCCGGCTGGGTGAACACCGCGGCGAGGTCGCCCGCCGCCACCGGCACCCCCGCCGCGAACAGCGCGAACAGCGGCACGGCCAGGCCCGCGGAGAGCGGCCGGACCAAGTGCTCGATCCGCTCGCCGGGCGAGACGTCCTCGCCCTCGCGGCGCGAGCAGCGCAGCATCAGGCCCATGGCCACGCCGGCGATCGTCGCGTGGACGCCGCTGTTGTACATCAGGCCCCAGATCACCAGGCCGAGCGGCACGTAGATCCACCAGCCGCGGACGCCCTTGCGGAGCAGGAACCAGAAGACCGCCAGCCCGGCCGCAGCCCCGCCCAGGGCGGCGAAGTTCAGGTGGTGGGTGAAGAAGATCGCGATGACCACGATGGCGAGCAGGTCGTCGACCACCGCGAGGGTCAGCAGGAAGGCGCGCAGCGCCGAGGGCAGCGACGTGCCGATCACCGCGAGGACGGCCAGCGCGAAGGCGATGTCCGTGGCGGTCGGGACAGCCCAGCCGGACGCCGACCCGCCCATGGCGCCGTTGACCGCGAGGTACACCAGCGCGGGCGCGACCATGCCGCAGACCGCCGCGATCACCGGGAGGGCGGCCGCCTTGGGGTCCTTGAGATCGCCGGCCACCAGCTCACGCTTGAGCTCGATGCCGGCCACGAAGAAGAAGACCGCCAGCAGGCCCTCCGAGGCCCAGTGCTCGATCGACAGGTCGAGACCGAGGGCGGAGGGCCCGATGTGGATGTTGCTGAAGGACTCGTAGCTGCCGCTGATGCCCGGTGCGTTCGCCCACACCAGCGCGGCGACCGCGGCGAGGAGGAGCAGGACGCCGCCGACCGTCTCGGTACGCAGGGCGTCGGCCAGGAAACCGCGTTCGCGCAACGAGACCCTGCGGAAGGCCTGGTTCGGCGCGGAGCCGGTGGTGCGCTCGGGCTTCGCCATGAGGGCGCTCTCCAGGGTGGTCGGGGCACGGCTGTACTCATGCCGACCAGACTTCCCGGCGCACCTGAGGTCTTTTCGTCACCACGCTGAGAGCACGGAGACACAAGACGCGATCATCAGCCTACCCAATGGGGCGGGGAAGTGGCAGGGCGGCCCGGGCTCCGTCGCGTTCTCACACGGAGCCCGGGCCGCCCCGGCGGCCCGCTCCCGGCTGTGTCGGGGTCCTGTCGCCTCAGTCGGAGTCGCTCTGCGCCGACGGCAGCTTGTCCTGGATGAGCTGCATGACGCCCGCGTCGGTCAGCGTGGTCACGTCACCCAGGGCCCTGTTCTCCGCCACGTCCCGCAGCAGGCGGCGCATGATCTTGCCGGAGCGGGTCTTGGGCAGCTCCGCGACCGGCAGGACGCGCTTGGGCTTGGCGATCGGGCCGAGCGTCGCGCCCACGTGGTTGCGCAGCTCGTCGACCAGACCGTCGTCCTCGGAGGCGGTTCCGCGCAGGATGACGAAGGCGACGATCGCCTGGCCGGTCGTCTCGTCGGCCGCGCCCACCACGGCCGCCTCGGCGACCTTCGGGTGCGAGACCAGCGCGGACTCGACCTCGGTGGTGGAGATGTTGTGGCCGGACACCAGCATCACGTCGTCCACCCGGCCGAGCAGCCAGATGTCGCCGTCGTCGTCCTTCTTGGCGCCGTCGCCCGCGAAGTACCTGCCGGGGAAGCGGGACCAATAGGTGTCGATGAACCGCTGGTCGTCGCCCCAGATGGTGCGCAGCATCGAGGGCCACGGCTCGGTCAGCACCAGGTAGCCGCCGCCCCCGTCGGGCACCTCGTTGGCCTCGTCGTCCACCACGGTGGCCGCGATGCCGGGCAGCGCGACCTGGGCGGAGCCGGGCTTGGTCTCCGTGACGCCGGGCAGCGGCGAGATCATGATCGCGCCGGTCTCGGTCTGCCACCAGGTGTCCACGACCGGCTTGGAACCCGCTCCGATGCGGTCGCGGTACCAGACCCACGCCTCGGGGTTGATCGGCTCGCCCACCGAACCGAGCACCCGCAGCGAGCTCAGGTCGAACTTGGCGGGGATGTCGTCGCCCCACTTCATGAACATGCGGATCACGGTGGGGGCCGTGTAGAGGATGGTCACGCCGTACTTCTGGACGATCTCCCAGAAGCGGCCCTGGTGCGGGGTGTCGGGGGTGCCCTCGTACATGACCTGGGTGGCGCCGTTGGCCAGCGGGCCGTAGACGATGTACGAGTGGCCGGTCACCCAGCCGACGTCGGCGGTGCACCAGTAGACGTCGGTCTCCGGCTTGAGGTCGAACACCGCGTGATGGGTGTACGCGACCTGGGTCAGGTAGCCGCCGGAGGTGTGCAGGATGCCCTTCGGCTTCCCCGTGGTGCCCGAGGTGTAGAGGATGAACAGCGGCTGCTCGGCCTCGAACGCCTCGGGGGTGTGCTCGGCCGACTGGCGCTCGGTGATCTCGTGCCACCAGACGTCGCGGCCCTCGGTCCAGTCGACCTCCTGGGACGTGCGGCGGACCACCAGCACGTGCTCCACGCCGTCGACCTTGGTGAGCGCCTCGTCCACGGCGGGCTTGAGCGCGGACGGCTTCCCGCGGCGCCAGCCGCCGTCGGCGGTGATGACCACCTTGGCGTCGGCGTCCTTGATGCGGGTGGCGAGCGCGTCGGCGGAGAAGCCGCCGAAGACCACCGAGTGGGCGGCGCTGATACGGGCGCAGGCCAGCATCGCGACGGCCGTCTCCGGGATCATCGGCATGTAGACGGCCACCCGGTCGCCCTGGCGGACGCCCAGTTCGAGCAGCGCGTTGGCGGCGCGGGAGACCTCGTCCTTGAGCTCGGCGTAGGTGATGGCGCGCGTGTCGCCGGGCTCGCCCTCGAAGTGGATGGCCACCCGGTCGCCGTTGCCGGCCTCCACGTGACGGTCCACGCAGTTGTAGGCCACGTTGAGGGTGCCGTCCTGGAACCACTTGGCGAACGGCGGGTTCGACCAGTCGAGCGTCTCGTTCGGCTCGGTGGCCCAGGTCAGCCGGCGGGCCTGCTCGGCCCAGAAGCCGAGCCTGTCAGCCTTGGCCTGCTCATACGCCTCCGCGGTGACGTTGGCCGCGGCGGCCAGGTCGGCGGGGGGTGCGAACCTGCGCTCCTCTTTGAGCAGGTTGGCCAGGCTTTCGTTGCTCACGACATCTCCCATTCCAAGGGTGTCCGCTGTGTCCCAAGCCACAGCTCATCAGACCGGAGGGAGTACTGACAAGGGTCGACCGGAAATTGGTGTAGACCTGTGCGGGTTTCCTCCGGGGCTGCGACCTCGGTCTTCGCGGTGGCTTGCGCGGATCGGTCATCCGTTGTCACGTACGGCCGCGCGGCGGAGTTCAGCGGGGGACCCGCCTCTAGGACGACACCACGCGCGACACCACGACGCGACGCACGCCCGGCGTCGCCGAGCCGTTGCCGGGCCGCCCGCGGGGCGCGGGCCGGTCCGCGTCGTGATGGACGGACTACCCGCAGGTGGTGACGTCTACCCATGGGTGGGCCCGACGGCGACGTCCGGCCGGACAGGCGATGGGGTGCGGCCGCGGCTGCCGGGGTGGCGGAGTGCACTCGGGGCACGGCGCGGGACCGTGGCGGTGGGCCGGGTGCGGCACCGTGGCGGTGCACGGCGGGCCGTGGTGCGGTGCGAGTTCCGCCGCGGCGATCGGCGCCCGGTCCCCCCGGCGGTGACGCCTCACCGGGCTCACGTGCCGGTCGGCGGGCCCCCGGCGAGCCGGTCGGCCGGCGGTCCGCGCGAGCTGGTCGGCCGGCGATCCGCGCGGGTCGGCGGCTCAGGTCGGTGGCACTCGGGCGGCGAGGCCTGACCGGCCCCGCCGCCCGGGCGCCTCGGCACGGCAGGCGGTCAGCTCGCGCCGGTCAGATCGGCCTCCGTCTCCCGGACGCCGTCGAAGACCGGCGTGCCCCGCGACTCGGTCAGGAGGTAGGCCTGAGCCTCGCCGACGTGGAAGTACATGCCGTTGAGCTCCAGGCGCCCCTCCGCGACGGCCCGGGCGACCGACTCGTGAGCCTTCAGGTGCTCCAGCTGTTGCGCGACGTTGGTGAGACACAGGAGCTCGACCGCGTCCGCCGGCTCCCTGGCGGTCAGCCGCGCCGGAGGACGCGCGGAGGCCACGCGGCGCAGGCTGGGCAGCCCGTGCCGCAGCCACCGCTCCAGCGGTGTCCCGTCGCCGCCCGGCTCCGAGTCGAGCAGGGCCTGCATCGCGCCGCACCCGGAGTGGCCGCAGACCGTGATGGAGCGGACCCGCAGGACGTCCACCGCGTACTCGATGGCGGCGGCCACCGAGTCGTCGCCCGACTCCTCACCCGGCGGTGGCACCAGGTTCCCGACGTTGCGGACGACGAAGAGGTCGCCCGGCCCGCTCGTGGTGATCATCGACGTCACCAGCCGGGAGTCGGCGCAGGTGAGGAAGAGCTGCGCGGGCCGTTGCCCCTCCCGCGCCAGCCTGGCCAGCTCGCTGCGCACCAGCGGGGCGGTGTCCCGCTGGAAGGCGCTGATGCCGCGCACCAGCTCGTGCTCGCTGGGCGGCGGCCCGCCGGGCGCTCCGGAGGCGTCCGGTGGGTCGGGCGGGCAGGGCTCGGCCGCGGTCGGTGTGCCGACGGCCGTCAGGCCCGTGCGCAGACCGGTGAGGCGGACGGAGCCGCCGTGCGCCCGGTGGGAGGTGCGCCAGTCCTGGAGCGACTCGTACGCGGCGTGGTCCACGAAGGAGCCGTGCAGCTCCACCACCGCGTCGGCGCCCTCCGGGATGAGGTGCAGCACCCTGCTGAGCCGGGGAACGGCGAGGAAGGTCAGCTGGCCGCGGACATGGACGCGGTGGACGCCGTCGAGCACCTCGTGGGTGATCCGGGTGTGGGTCAGGCGGTGGAGGGCGACCGCGACCGCGGCGAGCACGCCGACGCCCACGCCCTGCAGGACCCCCAGGAAGGTGACGGCCACGGCGGTGACCGCGTAGACCAAGGCCTCGCGGTGGCGGTTGACCGTGCGGATGTGGTGGAGGGAGACCATCTGGACGCCGATCGCCATCACCAGGGCGGCGAGCGCCGCGAGCGGGATCAGCTCCAGTACGGGCACCAGGAGCAGCGCCGCGGCGGCGATCCACAGGCTGTGCAGCATCGCCGAGTCACGGCTGACCGCGCCGCAGCGGGCGTTCGCCGAACTGCGCACCGCCACGCCCGTGACCGGCAGGCCGCCCAGGGCGCCGGAGGCCATGTTGGCGAAGCCCTGGCCGCGCAGTTCCCGGTCGAGGTCGGCACGCGGCACCGGCGGGCCGCCACGGGTCGCGGCGATCTTGTCCACGGCCACCGCGGAGAGCAGCGTCTCCACTCCGCCGACCAGGGTGATGGTGAGCACCGCCGCGGCCAGCGGCAGCGCGGGGCCCTCGGGGAAACCGGCCAGCGCGTGGTTGGACCAGGAGGGGAGGTCGACGCGGGGGAGGCTGAGCCCCAGGGCGAGGGCGACGGCGGTGGCCGTCAGCATGGCGGCGAGCGCCGCGGGGACGAGGCGCATGATCCGCCCGGCCGCGCCGGGGATCCGCGACCACCCGAGCAGCACCGCCAGGGTCAGGGCGCTGACGGCGACGGCGCCCGGGTGCAGGTCGGCCAACTGTGCGGGCAGCGCGCGGAGATTGTCCGGGACCGAGCTCTGCGGGGTGCCGCCGAGGACGATGTGCAGCTGGGCCACGGCGATGGTGACGCCGATGCCGGCCAGCATGCCGTGCACGATGGCCGGGCTGACGGCGAGGGCGGTGCGGGCCACCCGGAGCCAGCCGAGGGCCACCTGGGTCACGCCGGCGAGGACGGTGACGGCGCAGGTGGTGCGCCATCCGTACTGCTGGATCAAGTCCGCGGTGACCACGGTGAGTCCGGCCGTGGGCCCGCTGACGGTGAGCGGGGCGCCGCCCAGACGGCCGGCGACCAGGCTGCCCACGGCGGCGGCCACCAGGCCGGCCTGGAGGGGAGCGCCGGTGGCCAGCGCGATGCCCAGCGAGAGCGGCAGGGAGATCAGGAACACCGTGACCGAGGCGGACAGGTCGGCGGGCGCGATCCTGAGGCGACGCCACCGGGGCGGCGGACTGTGGGGGCGGTGGATGCGCCCGGCCTCGTGGGCCTCGGCGCGGTCGGGAACGCTGGTGGACATGATGCGCGTTTCTCCTCCGGGACGGCGCGGTCGCGCGAAGGCTCGCCGCGACCGCGGACGACGGCACTGGACTGCGGCACCGGGCCGACCGCATACCGTGCGGATGCGGCGCGTGCCAACTCTCAGTAAACGAACAGTAATTCTGAGTAAAGAGCTCGTACAGAGAAAACGGGCAAATGGCCTGATAAGTCATCCAAAAGGGTGAAGGGTCATTTTCATCGGCTTGTCATATAAATTCTTTCGCTTCATCGTGCGACCGTGACGGCTCCGCCGGGCCTCCGGCGGTCCACCGGGGAGCGCCTCAGTGGGCGCTCGGTCTGAGCGAAGGAAGAAGGTGGGGCGGGAGATGACCGCCAACCGGAGAACTGTCGCCGTGCTCGTGGCGGCGGCGGCCTGCGCCGTGTCACTGGCCGGCTGTGGAGCAGGGGCCGACGGCGCGGCAGGCGCCCAGGGTGCGGCGGGCCCCAAGAAGGGCGCGCAGAAGAAGGCGCCGCAGGTGGTCCGTCTCATCGGGGACGGGTCCACCGCCTATACCGGGGCGCAGCCCCATCTGCCCAAGGCCGAGCGGCTCAAGCCCGGGCAGCGTCCTCCGCAGTTCGTCGTCTTCTCCTGGGACGGCGCCGGCGAGGACGGGCAGAAGCTCTTCTCCCACTTCCGGAAGGTGGCCGCGGAGAACAAGGCCACCATGACCTACTTCCTCAGCGGCGTGTACATGCTGCCGGAGGAGAAACGTTCCCTCTATCAGCCTCCCGGGCACTCCGTGGGAAGTTCCGACATCGGCTTCAACGACGTCCAGGGGGTGGCCGCCACCGTCGAGCAGCTGCGCCAGGCATGGCTCGAGGGCAACGAGATCGGCACCCACTTCAACGGCCACTTCTGCGGGGGCAACGGCGTCGGCAGCTGGTCGGTCGAGCAGTGGAAGAGCGAGATCGCGCAGGCCAAGAGCTTCGTGCAGACCTGGAAGACCAACACCGGTCTCAAGAACGCCCAGCCACTGCCGTTCGACTACGAGAAGGAACTGGTCGGCGGCCGGACGCCCTGCCTGGAGGGGCAGCAGAACTTCCGCGCGGCCGCCCGCGAACTGGGCCTGCGCTACGACACCAGCGGTGTCCGCGAGCAGGTCTGGCCGGAGCGGAAGGACGGGCTGTGGGACCTGTCCATGCACATGGTCCCGGTGCCCGGCCGCGCCTTCGAGACCATCTCCATGGACTACAACTTCATGGTCAACCAGTCCGGGGGCAGCACCCGTGGCAACCCGGCCATGCACCAGCAGTGGGGCGACCAGATGCGGGACGGCCTGATGACCGCCTTCCGCCGCTCGTACGACGGGAACCGGGCGCCGGTGATCATCGGCAACCACTTCGAGTCGTGGAACGGCGGTGTCTACATGCGGGCGGTCGAGGAGGTCGTCAAGGGAGTGTGCACTCAGCCCGAGGTGCGCTGCGTCTCGTTCCGGCAGCTCGCGGACTGGCTGGACGCGCAGGATCCGCAGACGATCGCCAAGCTGCGGACGCTCGGCATCGGACAGGCGCCCCAGGGAGGCTGGCAGCGCTTCATGACGTCCCCGGCAGCTCCCCCGGATCCCGCCGCTCCCGCGGATCCCGCTGCTCCTGCGGATCCCGCCGCCCTTGCGGCTCCTGCGGCTCCTGTGGATCCCGCGGCTCCTGCCGCGCAGGCTCCCGGCCGCTGACCGCACCTCGCCCTCGTCGGACGTCGTGCGGCACCGCTCGCCACGGGGTGCGGCCGGAAACCCCGACCGCACCCCGTGGCGTCATCGCCCGAGAGGCCGGGCGCCGAAGGGTCAGGCCGGCTCGCTCACCCGCTCGTCGAGGACGAAGCCGGGGTCCACCTGCTGTGCCAGGTCGGTCCCCGTCCTCGCGTTCCCCCAGGACTCGGCGTTCCTGAGGTGGAAGTGCACCATCTGGCGGGTGTACCGCTCCCAGTCCCGCGCCTCGTAGCGCGCGTCGGCCGCGGTGCGCAACGCCTCCAGCGCGGCCCGGTCGGCGGCGTCCAGTCGGTCGAAGCACGGGGGCCGGCCCTTCTCCATCGCCCGGACCCAGTCCGAGTGGCCGACCGTCACCAGCAGGTCGTCGCCGACCTCGGCGCGCAGGAACTCGATGTCCTCGGGGCCCTGCACCTTGTTGCCCACGACCTTGAGAGCGACCCCGAAGTCCCGGGCGTACTCCTTGTACTGGCGGTAGACCGAGACGCCCTTGCGGGTGGGCTCGGCGACCAGGAAGGTCATGTCGAATCGGGTGAACATGCCCGAGGCGAACGAGTCGGAGCCGGCCGTCATGTCCACCACGACGTACTCGTCGCGCCCGTCGACCAGGTGGTTCAGGCACATCTCCACGGCGCCGGTCTTGGAGTGGTAGCAGGCCACCCCCAGGTCCGACTCGGTGAAGGGGCCGGTGACCATCAGGCGGACCGCGCCGCCGTCCAGTTCGACCGGGCGGGCGCATGCCTCGTACACCGGGTTCTGCTCCCGTACGCGCAGGAGGCGGGAGCCCTCGCCGGGCGGCGTGGTCTTGATCATCGCCTCGGCGGAGGTGATCCGCGGGTTGGCGCCGCGCAGATAGTCCTTGATGAGGGTGAGGTGCCGGCCCATCGCGGGCAGGGTGGCGGCCTCCGTCTCGTCGAGGCCGAGCGCGGCTCCCAGGTGCTGGTTGATGTCCGCGTCCACGGCGATGACCGGCGCCCCGGAGGCTGCGAGATGGCGTACGAACAGCGAGGACAAGGTCGTCTTGCCGCTGCCGCCCTTGCCGACGAAAGCAATTTTCATGTTCACCTAGCGTAGTGGAATCATCGCTGTGTGTGGCGGATCCGCCGGTAATCGTCCTGACGACCACTCCATCGTGGGGCCTTCGCCGGAACGGCGGTCAAGGCTCGTCCCTCGCCGTCACTTGCTCCGGTGCTCCCCGGGCGGGGCGCCGGACCGGGCGATGTGGGGCCGGGTGAGGGCGCGTAATCTCGTACTCATGAGTACGACTGGCGCGTCCGCCGACCCGCTCGCGGCCCTGGGGTCCCTTCCCGGTGTGGCCGACTCCGTGGAGTCCGTCCGCAAGTACGTCGACCGGGTGTACGGCCACCGCATCATGCGTCGCCGCAGCAACGAGATCACGTCCGAGGCCGCTCTGCGTGGGGCGCGTGGGTCCGCCGCGCTCGCCGGCGCGGACTGGGCGCTGGAGGAGGTCCGCCGCAGGGCCGACTTCAGCGGTGACGACGAGGCCCGGGTGGTGGGCGCCGCGCTGCGGCTCACCGCGGAGGCGGGCCAACTGCTGTCCATCTGGCGTCAGTCACCGCTGCGGGTGCTGGCCCGCCTGCACCTGGTGGCGGCCGCGGGCGGCGGTGACGACATCGGGCGCCCTCGGCTGGCCGGCGAGACGGTCGACGAGCCGCTGATCGAGCTGCCGCTGCCCGACGCGGACGAGGTCGCCGGACGGCTGGACGGGCTCGCCCGGCTCGTCATCGACGGCGGCTCGGCGCCTGCCCTGGTCAAGGCCGCGGTGGTGCACGGCGAGATCCTCGCGCTGCGGCCGTTCCGCTCGCACAACGGTCTGGTGGCCAGGGCCGCCGAGCGGATCGTCCTGGTGGGCAGCGGGCTGGACCCCAAGTCGATCTGTCCGGCCGAGGTGGGGCACGCGGAACTGGGCCGGGCCGCCTATCGGGCGGCCCTGGACGGTTACGTCTCCGGGACTCCGGAGGGGATGAGCGCCTGGATCACGCACTGCGGCAAGGCGGTCGAGCTGGGCGCCCGGGAGTCGACGGCTGTCTGCGAGGCGCTGCAGCGCGGCGCCGCCTGAGGCGCGGCCGGCGGGTGAGGGTCGGGGTCCGACCGCCCCGCCACGGGCTCGCACAGGGTTGCGGCGGCACGAGTTCTCGTGCCGCCGCTCGCATGTCGCCGCCGGGTTACCAAGCGTCCTCGTAAGTCGCCCATCAGGCCGGGAACTTTCTCCCGTGGCCTGGTGCGGCTGGCCCGTAATCGACGGGTCGACGTCGCGTGGGTGCCCGGTCGTTCATGCTGCGGTCCGTGGGGCCATTGCGTTGCGAAGGTCATCCCGTCGGATGTCCCCGGTCTCGCGGGCCGTTAAGTCCTTTGTACTCCTGTTGTGCGGCCTGTGTGAACCCTTGTCGGAATTCGTTTGATTTGCCGTTCAAATAATTCGCTCGAACACTCCGCGCCGTGCGACGGCCGTGCGGGGCGCCGGGGGCTGTCAGACGGAGGCCGCCCGCCTGCGGCTGGTGGCGTACCAGACGAGGGCGGCCGCCGCCGCGGCGCCGACCGTGGCCGCGGCGACCAGCACCGGGCGGGAGGGGGTCGTGAAGTTCGGTACCCGCTGCTTCAGGCGGACCGGTCGGCTGAAGTCGAGGATCGGCCAGCCGCGGGTCAGCGCCTCACGGCGCAGCGACCGGTCCGGATTGACGGCGTGCGGGTGGCCCACCGTCTCCAGCATGGGCAGGTCCGTCGCCGAGTCGCTGTAGGCGTAGCAACGGGTCAGGTCGTAGCCCTCGGACGCGGCCAGCTCGCGGATGGCCTCGGCCTTGGTGGGGCCGTAGGCGTAGTACTCGACCTCGCCGGTGAAGCGGCCGTCGTCGCCGACCACCATCCGGGTGGCCACCACCCGATCGGCGCCCAGCATCTCGCCGATCGGCTCGACCATCACCGACCCGGAGGTCGAGACGATCACCACGTCACGTCCGGCCAGGTGGTGCTCCTCGATCAGCGAGGCGGCCTCGTCGTAGATGATCGGGTCGATGAGGTCGTGCAGGGTCTCGGCGATGATGTCCCTGACCTGCTGGACGTCCCAGCCGCGGCACATGGCGGACATGTGCTTCCGCATGCGTTCCATCTGGTCGTGGTCGGCGCCGCCCGCCAGGAAGACGAACTGGATGTACGCCGTGCGCAGGGCGGCGCGGCGATTGATCAGTCCGCCTTGGTAGAAGGACCTGCCGAAGGTGAGCGTGCTCGACTTCGCGATGACCGTCTTGTCCAGGTCGAAGAAGGCCGCGGTGCGGGGCAAGGAGTGGTTTTCCACAAGGCGAGCATAGGGGGCAGCCATTCGGCGTAAGGTGTGGCGCGTGGGTTTGCCTGAGAAGCCTCTCGGGTACACCATGGAAGTCACGGATCGTTCGCGACCGTGCTAACCCGGTCCGGCTCCTCCCCCCCCGAGTCGGATCGTGGATGACGACCCCCGCTCTCCCCCCCGGCGGGGGTCGTCGCATGTCCGGACGGGTTTTCGCCCCCCGGGCCAGGCGGTCGGACCCTCTCTCGCAGAGGGTCCGGCCGCCTTTTGCGTGCCCGCGAGTGGTGACTGTCGGTAATCGAGGGGATGCGGCCGGGTTGCCTCTTCGCGGCGGCTCCGCGCGCCGGTGAGTCATGCCCTCGCGCATCGCTCGTGGGGGTGAACCCGATATGCACATTCGCCGGGTTGTCCCCCGTTTTCCACCAAGATCCACTTCTTTTTCCGTTGTGCCACACGGTGTTTCCGAAGCGCCCGGAGGTCGACGGTTCGTGTCTTCGCCGTCCCGTTTTCCGCCCGCGCCGCTGAGTTCCGACATCAGTTCCGACACCGACGGCCGGGGAGACATGCCCTCCCCGCGCGGGCAGGAGGCAGCAGCCATGACCGGACGTACCCCCGACACCCCGAGAACACCCGCCGGCGGTCCCGGCCGGGGAGCGGGCGTACCGCTCATCGTGACCGAGGACCCGCTGCTCCTCGACGATCTGCTGCGGCTGTGCGCCGCGGCCGGGGCGACCCCCGAGGTGCATCCCGGGCCACCCGGCAGGCGCTCCGTCTGGGAGGGCGCGCCGCTCGTCCTGATCGGGGACGACGCCGCCCGCCGGGTACGGGGCGCGCCGCGCAGACCGGGCGTCGTCCTGGTCGGGCGGGACCCGGACGATCCCGGGGTGTGGCGTCACGCCGTCGAGATCGGCGCCGACCACGTGCTGGTGCTGCCGGACGGCGAGCAATGGCTCACGGACCGGATCGCCGACGTCGTGGAGGGCGTGGGCCGCCCCGCCCTCACGGTCGGGGTCATCGGCGGCCGGGGCGGGGCCGGAGCCTCCACGCTGGCCTGCGCGCTGGCCGTCACCTCCGCCCGTGGCGGGGTGCGCACGCTTCTGGTGGACGCCGACCCCCTCGGGGGAGGGCTGGACGTCCTGCTGGGCGGCGAGGCCGCCGAAGGGCTGCGCTGGCCCGCCTTCGCCTCCTCGCGGGGCCGGCTGGGCGGCGGGGCGCTCGAGGAGTCCCTGCCCAGCCTCCACTCGCTACGGGTGCTGAGCTGGGACCGCGGTGACTGCGTGAGCGTTCCCCCCGACGCCGTGCGTGCCGTGCTGGCGGCGGCCCGGCGCGGCGGCGGCGCGGTGGTCGTGGACCTGCCCCGGCGGGTCGACGAGGGCGTCGCGGAGATCCTGGCGCAGCTGGACCTGGCCGTGCTGGTGGTGCCCGCGGAGATCAGGGCGGTGGCCGCGGCAGGCCGGGTGGCCTCGATGGCCGGGATGGTGCTGCGGGACCTCAGGGTCGCCGTCCGCGGGCCCCACGCACCGGGTCTCGACGGCACGGAGGTCGCCCGGCTGCTGGGCCTCCCCCTGCTCGGGGAGGTCCCGGCCGATCCGGACCTGCGTCCACCCGCGACGGCCTCGCTGCCTCCCGGGGCGGCGCCCCGGGCCCCGTTGACCCGGTTCTGCCGTCAGTTCTGGGACCGCGCGACGGCTTCGGCCGGTGGGCGATGAACGCCCGCACGGGGAGCATGAACGCCCGCAGGAGCAGCATGAACGCCCGCGCGGGGAGCGGAGCCCCTCAGGACGCCGGGTCCACGGGAGAGCTGATCGACGGAGTGCGTCGCTGGCTGGCCGAGAGCGGAGCCGACCCCACACCGGCCCGGGTGGCCCAGGCGCTGCGCGAGCGAGGCGGCCGCGTGCTCGGGGACGAGGAGGTGCTGGGCGCGGCGGTGCGGCTGCGTTCCGAACTGGTGGGAAGCGGACCGCTGGAACCGCTGCTCGCCGACCCCGCGGTGACGGACGTCCTGGTGTCCGCGCCGGACCGGGTGTGGGTGGACCGGGGCACGGGGCTGGAACTGACCGGCATCGCCTTCCCGGACGCCGTGGCGGTGCGCCGGCTGGCCCAGCGGCTGGCCTCCGTGGCCGGACGCCGCCTCGACGACGCCCGCCCCTGGGTGGACGCGCGGCTGCCCGACGGGACACGGCTGCACGCCGTGCTCCCACCGGTCGCGGTGGGCTGCGCCTGCCTCTCGCTGCGGGTGGTCCGTCCGCGTGCCTTCACCCTCGGCGAGCTGACCGGCGCCGGAATGCTGCCGCCCAGCGGGGAGGGGGTGCTGCGGGCCCTGGTGGACGCCCGGCTGTCCTTCCTGATCAGCGGAGGCACCGGGACCGGCAAGACCACGCTGCTCAGCGCGCTGCTGGGCCTGGCCGGCCCGGCCGAGCGCATCGTGCTGGCCGAGGACTCGGCGGAGCTGCGGCCGGAGCACCCCCACGTCGTCCGGCTGGAGAGCAGACCGGCGAACCAGGAGGGGGCCGGGCTGGTGACGCTCGAGGACCTGGTGCGGCAGGCGCTCCGGATGCGGCCCGACCGGCTGGTGGTGGGCGAGGTGCGCGGGGCCGAGGTGGTGCATCTGCTGGCCGCGCTCAACACCGGACACAGCGGGTGCGGAACGGTGCACGCCAACGCGGCCGCGGACGTCCCGGCCCGGCTGGAGGCCCTGGGGACGGCTGCCGGCCTCGACCGGGCCGCACTGCACAGCCAGCTCGCCGCGGCGCTGTCGGTGGTGATCCACCTCGTACGTGATCGCGGCGGACGCCGTCGGATCGCCGAGGTGCGGGTGCTGGAGCGCGACGCGGCGGGGCTGGTGCGGACGGTGCCCGCCCTGCGGTGGGGCGAGCGGGCCTTCGTGCCGCAGGCCGGGTGGGAGCACCTGGTGCGGCTGCTGGACGCCGGGACTCCGGACGGTGCGGAGCAGCGGGCGGAGCGGTGCGCCGAGGAGCCCGCGCCGGAGCGGGCCGGTGCGGGGGAGGCGTGGTGACCGTCGGGGCCGCGGGAGCGGTCGGGGCGGGGAGCGGGGCGGTCGCGGTGGCGGCGGTGTGCGCGGCGGCAGGCCTCTGGTGGTGGCCGGGAGCGAGGTCGCAGGCTCCTCGGGCACGAGCCATGGCGCGGGCGGCGCGGACGCGATCCGGTCCCGTGACCGTGGAGACAGGCCCGTGCGGCGGGCCGGACGGAGGCCTTGAGCGCGTTCTGTGGGGCGGGTCGGCCCGGCTTCTCGATCCGGTTCTCCGGGCCCGTGGGCGTCGGCCTGGAGCCGAGTGGTGGGCTCCGGTGGCCGGGGGAGTGGTGGCGCTGCTGGGCTCCTCGCTCCTCCCCTTGGCGTTGGGCATGGCGGCCGTGCCCATGGTGCGGAGGGTGCGGCGCGCATCCGGCGTGCGGGCGGAGCACGACCGGCGGGCAGAGGCGGTGATCGCCCTGTGCGGTGCGCTGGCGGGCGAGGTGCGCGCGGGCCGTCAGCCGGGAGAGGCCCTGACCCTGGTGCTGAGCGAGGAGGGCGGCGGCGTGCTCGACCGGGCCCTCGCTCCGGCGGTGGCGGCCGCGCGCTTCGGCGGTGACGTCGCCACGGCCCTGATGGGTGCGGCGTGTGCCCCTGGAGCGGAAGGACTGCGCGGACTGGCGGCGTGCTGGCGGGTTGCGGTGGACCGTGGTGCGGGACTCGCCGACGGCCTGGAGCGGCTCGACGCGGCTCTGCGGTCGGAGCGGGACCGGCGCGCCGACCTCCGGTCCCAGCTGGCGGGCGCCAGAGCCACCACCGTGATGCTCGCCGGGCTGCCCGCCCTCGGTCTGCTCCTGGGCACGGCGATGGGAGCCGGTCCGCTGCGGATCCTCCTGCACACCGGGCCTGGGCTGGGGTGCCTGGCCGTCGGCGGGGGACTGGAGGCCGCTGGCCTGTGGTGGGCGTCGCGCATCGTCCGCGGGGCGGAGGTGGAGGCATGACCTGGCCGGGTGCCGTGACGGCGCTGGTGGTGACGGCCGGGCTGGTCTGGGCGGCGGGTGAGGTCGCCGGGCGCCGGGGTGCGGGACGTGGCCGTCGGCGGGCGGCAGCGCTGCTGGGACGACCCGCCGGGTCGCCGCCCGCCGTGCGGTGGCGGTGGCCGCCCGGTGGGACGGCGAGGCGTCGGGCAGCGGCCCTGGGTGCGGTCGTCGTGGGCTGGCTGCTCGTCGGAGGGCTGCCCGGGCTGGCGGTGGGCGTGGTGTCCGGGCTCGTCATGGAGCGACGACTCGGACGACAGGCCGCCCGGGAGGCCGGTGCGGACCGCGGTGCGGCCCAGGCGGCCCAGCAGCTGCCGCTCGCCGCCGACCTGCTGGCCGCGTGCGTCGAGGCCGGGGCCGAACCCGTGGTCGCGGCGCGGGCCGTCGGCGAGGCGCTCGGCGGGCCGCTGGGAGAGCGGCTGGCTCAGGGTGCGGCCGAGGTCCGGCTCGGGGGAGACGCGGCCGGCGCCTGGCAGCGTCTGGCCGCCGTTCCGGGCGCGGACCCCCTCGCCCGGCTCATCGAACGGGCGGGTGAGTCGGGTCTGCCGGCGGCCGCCCCCGCCGCCCGTCTGGCCGCCGAGGCCCGCGCGGCGGGAGACCGGGCGGCCACCGCGCGGGCCCGCAGAGCGGGCGTGCTGATCACCGGACCGGTGGGCCTCTGTTTTCTCCCGGCCTTCATCGCGATCGGGGTGCTCCCGGTGGTCATCGGCCTGGCGGACGGCGCGCTCGGCAGCGGCCCGTGAGCACGCACCACCACCCGTGGGCGTGCTCCCCGAAGGACTCCGCCGCACGGATGCGGCGGACATCGAGAAAACCAACGGAACGAACGACCTGGAGGTCGGAATGCGGAACATGACACGACGAGCGCGTGGGCTGCGGGGCAGGCTGCTGTACCTGGTCCGCAGGGTCGACAGGGCCCATCGGGACGCGGGCATGGTCACGTCCGAGTACGCGATGGGCATCGTGGCAGCCGTTGCCTTCGCGGCGGTGCTCTACAAGGTGGTGACCAGTGGTCAGGTCGACGCCGAGCTGCAGGGACTGGTGAAGAAGGCGCTCGATGGAGGGCCATGAGGCCGGGCGGCCGACACGGGACCGGCAGAGCGGGATGGTGACCGCCGAGACCGCCGTCACCCTGCCGCTGCTGGTCCTCTTCGGGGTGGCGCTGGTGTGGGCCCTGATGGCGACTGCCGCGCAGATCCAGTGCGTGGACGCGGCCCGGGCCGGCGCCCGGGCCGCTGCCCGCCAGGACCCCGAGGACGCGGTTCTGGCCGTCGCCCGGCGAGCCGCCCCGGAAGGAGCGAGTGTGACCGTGGGCCGGAGCGACGGCCTCGTCCGGGTACGGGTGGTGGCCCGCCTTCCGGGTGCCGGCGCCCTGCCGTTCGAGGTACGGCACGAGGCGGTCACGCCGGCCGAGGAGACCGTCGGGGCCGGACCGTGAGGAGCCAGGGCGGGACGAGCCAGGGCGGGACGAGCCGGTGCGTGAGGAGCCGGTGCGTGAGGAGCCGGGCCGCGAGGAGCGGGGGCGGGAGAGGCCGGGGCGACCGTGGGTCGGCCACGGTCTGGACGGGCGGATTCATGAGCGCCCTCTGCGTGGTCTTCGCGGCGGTGCTCGCGATGAGCGAGGCGGTGGTGGTGCGGCACCGCGCCTCGGCGGCAGCCGATCTGGCGGCGCTGGCGGCGGCGCGGCACTGGCCCGACGGCACCGCGGCCGCCTGCGCGCAGGCCGACCGGGTGGTCCGGGCCCAGCGGGTGCAGCTCGTCAGGTGCGAGCTCGTGGGAGAGGTGGCCGATGTCGTCGCGGAGGCCGGCCACGGTCCCTTCACGGCGGAGTCCCGGGCCAGAGCCGGACCACCGGCTCGGGACCCGCCGCCCACCGGCGGCGCACCCGGCCCGCCCGCCTCCCCGGCCTCTCCCGCGGGGGAGGTGCCTGGCCCGCCGTCGGCTCCGTCGCCGCTCCCGGCGCCGTCGTAGGCGCCGTCGCGGCCGCGAGGGCGCGGTGACGCGGCCGGCCACGCCGCTGTTCGGCGGCGCGTCCGGGGCGTGGCGTCAGGCTTCCGGTCCGGTGTGCGGGTCGGTCTCCGCACCGTCCTCCCCGGCCGTGGCCGTGGCCGATCGGCCGCCCGCACCGTCCTCCACGGCCGTGTCCGCGTCCGTGGCCGTGGTCGCCGCCGATCGGTCGCCCGCGCTGTCGCCCCCGTCGGCCTGGTCGGCCGCGCTGTCGTCCCCGTCGGCCGTGTCGGCCGTGTCGGCCGTGTCGCCCGCGTCGCCCGCGTCGCCCTCGGCCGGCGCTCCGCGGAGCAGTTCGCCCAGCAGCCGTACGGCGCCCCGCTTGTGCAGCGGTTCGTTCCCGTTGCCGCACTTGGGGGACTGGATGCAGGACGGGCACCCCGCCTCGCACTCGCAGGACCCGATCGCCTCGCGGGTCGCCCGCAGCCACTCCCGCGCCGTGTGGAAGGCCCGCTCGGCGAACCCGGCACCGCCGGGGTGGCCGTCGTAGACGAACACGGTGGGCAGCAGCGTGTCGGGGTGCAGCGGGACCGAGACGCCGCCGATGTCCCAGCGGTCGCAGGTGGCGAACAGCGGCAGCATGCCGATGGAGGCGTGTTCGGCGGCGTGCAGGGACCCGCCGAGGATCTCGGGCGTGATGCGCGCCGCGTCCAGCTGGTCCTCCGTCACGGTCCACCAGACGGCGCGGGTCCGCAGCGTGCGGGGCGGCAGGTCCAGCTTGGTCTCGCCCAGCACCTCTCCGGTGATCAGACGGCGCCGCAGGTAGGAGACCACCTGGTTGGTGACCTCCACCGATCCGAAGCACAGGCGGCCGTCGCCCCAGGGGATCTCGGTGTCGGTGGAGAGGACGGAGATCGCCGTGGTGTCCCGGGCGACCGTCGTGTACGGCGGGTCGGCCCTCTCGACCAGGGCGACGGACGTCTCCAGGTCGAGCTCGCGGACCAGGTAGGTGAGCCCTCGGTGGAGGTGGACCGCGCCCTCGTGGACCGCCGTGTGAGCGGCCCCCGCGTCGACGGTGCCCAGGAGACGGCCGGTGTCCGCCTCCACCACCTGCACCGGCCGTCCGCCCGCGCCCCGGATGTCCGCGAGGTCAGCCGCCCGTTCCCGCCGGGTCCAGTGCCATGCCCGGGCGCGACGGCGCAACAACTGCGCCGCCTCCAGCTGAGGCATCAGGTCGCCGGTCGCCGGGCCGAAGAGGGCGAGGTCCTCGTCGGTCAGCGGAAGCTCGGCCGCCGCGGCACACAGGTGCGGGGCGAGCACGTACGGGTTGTCCGGGTCGAGGACGGTGGACTCCACAGGACGGTCGAACAGCGCCTCCGGATGGTGCACCAGGAACGTGTCCAGCGGATCGTCACGGGCCACCAGGACGGCCAGTGCGCCCTGGCCGGTCCGGCCCGCCCGGCCGGCCTGCTGCCAGAGGGAGGCCCTGGTGCCGGGGTAGCCGCAGATGACCACGGCGTCGAGGCCGGAGACGTCCACGCCGAGTTCCAGCGCGGTGGTCGCGGCGAGCCCCAGAAGCTCCCCGGAGTGGAGCGCGCGCTCCAGCGCGCGCCGTTCCTCGGGCAGATAGCCACCCCGGTAGGCCGCGACACGCCCGGCCAGAGAACGATCTTTTTCGGCCAGTCGCTCCTGCGTGATCACGGAGATCAGCTCCGCGCCGCGCCTCGACCGGACGAAGGCCACGGTGCGCACACCCTGGAGGGTGAGGGAGGTGAGCAGGTCGGCCGTCTCGGCGGTTGCGGTGCGGCGGACGGGCGCGCCCTTCTCACCCTGCAGATCGGTCAGCGGCGGCTCCCACAGCGCGAACACCAGTTCACCGCGGGGCGAGGCGTCGTCCGCGACCTCGATCACCGGCAGGCCGGTGAGCCGCCGGGCCGCCTCGGCCGGCTCCGCCGCGGTGGCGCTGGCCAGCAGGAACACCGGGAAGGACCCGTACCGGGCGCAGAGCCTGCGCAGCCGGCGCAGCACCTGGGCCACGTGCGAACCGAAGACTCCGCGGTAGGTGTGGCATTCGTCGATCACCACGTACCGCAGCGCCCGCAGGAAGGAGGACCAGCGGGGGTGGGAGGGGAGGACACCGCGGTGCAGCATGTCCGGATTGGTCAGCACGTAATTGGCGTACTGCCGCACCCACTCGCGTTCCTCGACCGGTGTGTCGCCGTCGTACACGGCCGGCCGGACCTTCGTTCCCAGCGGGCCGGCGAGTTCCTTCACGGCACGGTGCTGGTCGGCGGCGAGGGCCTTGGTGGGAGCCAGGTACAGGGCGGTGGCACCACGTCCGTTGGGCGCCTCCGCGCCGTCCAGGAGGGCGGAGAGGACGGGCACCAGATAGGCCAGCGACTTGCCCGACGCGGTTCCGGTGGCGACCACGACCGACTCGCCGTCCAGGGCGTGCTCGGCCACTCGTGCCTGGTGGGCCCAGGGGTGCTCGATGCCGCGCTCCCGGACCGCCGCCAGAACTTCTTCACGGATCTCGTGCGGCCAGACGGCATGCCGACCCTCCCGAGGGGGCAGGTGCTCCGTATGAGTGATGCGCGCAGCACGATCCTGGCCCCCGGCGAGCCGGTCCAGAATCGTGCCCGGCGAGGGGCGGGAAGCAGTGTCCGTCCGGGTTCGACCGGATCGGTGATTCTCAGCCATCGGCACCGAGTGTGTCACCGGCTGGAAGGACAATGGACCCAAGGCGTCGTGCGCGCCTGCCGGTAAGTGATTGAATGCCATCGCGGCTGGCGAACAGTCCCGGGGATTCCGCCAGGTGTCCCGAGGGGCGACCGCTCGATAGCAAGGTGCTGGAGGATCCGTGGACCTGTCCCTGTCGACCCGTACCGTCGGCGATCGCACGGTCGTCGAGGTCGGTGGCGAAATCGACGTATATACCGCGCCCAAGCTGCGCGAGCAGCTGGTCGAGCTGGTGAACGACGGGAGCTTCCACCTCGTCGTCGACATGGAGGGCGTGGACTTCCTCGACTCCACCGGACTCGGCGTGCTGGTCGGCGGCCTGAAGCGGGTGCGCGCCCATGAGGGCTCGCTCCGTCTGGTGTGCAACCAGGAGCGCATTCTGAAGATTTTCCGGATCACCGGCCTGACCAAGGTCTTCCCGATCCACACGTCGGTCGAGGAAGCGGTCGCGGCCACCGACTGACAAGTGCCGCCCCGGGCCTCGGCCCGGGGCGGACGTCATCGGGAGGGTGAGCCGTCACCTCGGCATGCCCTCCGGACAGCAGGACCGTAGTTCCGAGGGGGATGTGCATGGCCACCGTTGAACTCCTCATCAGCCCGCTTCCGGCGCACGTCCGGACGGCCAGGCTGGTGGCGGCCGCGGTGGCGCGCCGGGCCGGAGTGGACGAGGCGGTCCTCGACGAGGTGCGTCTCGCCGTCGGCGAGGCGTGTTCCCGTGCGGTCGGTCTTCACCGGGGCAGCGGCCTCGGCTCGCCGGTGCGCATCGCGCTGACCGACGAGGAAAAACTCTTCTCCATCGAGGTGGCCGACGACGCGCCCCGATCGGCGTCCGCCGACGCGGTGCCCGGGGATTCCCCCGCCGCGCTCGACACGGCGGAGACCGAGGAGGACCAGATGGGCCTCGCGGTGATCTCCGGCCTGGTGGACGACCTCGAGGTCAGTGCGGGTGCCGGGGGCGGCCTGATCCGCATGACCTGGCCCACCGCCCGCGCCTGACATCCGTCAGCGTCGCGGCTCCTTCACGCGCCGCTCCCTGCCCTTCCTGCCCGAGTCCTCCCTGATGTGCGCCTTCGGCCCGTTCGTGTGACGCTGCTCTGAAGAGCGTGGCGGCCCTTGGGCCTCCGCTTCGCGCTCGGTCCAGGCGTCGAGGAGGACGAATGGCGGGGCTTTCCCCCGTATCCGGCCAGGCGCACCTCGCCGTGGTGCTCACCGACGGGAACCGGATCGTGGTGGCCGTGATCGCCGTGGTGGCGCTGGCCGCGCTCGCGGTGGCCGGCGTGCTGGTCCGCCAGGTGCTCGCGGCAGGCGAGGGCACCGAGAGCATGCGGCAGATCGCCGCGGCGGTGCAGGAAGGCGCGCGGGCCTATCTGGCCCGCCAGTTGCGCACCCTGGCCGTCTTCGCCGTCGTGGTCTTCCTGCTGCTGCTCCTGCTGCCCGCCGACGACTGGGGCCAGCGCATCGGCCGGTCCGTCTTCTTCCTGATCGGGGCGGTCTTCTCGGCCGCCACCGGTTACACCGGCATGTGGCTGGCCGTCCGCACCAACGTCCGGGTCGCGGCGGCCGCGCGGGACGCCGCCGACGAGGCGTCCACGCCGGGCGCCACGCGGACGGCGATGCGCATCGCGTTCCGGACCGGCGGCGTGGTCGGCATGTTCACCGTGGGCCTCGGCCTGCTCGGGGCCTCCTGCGTGGTGCTGGTGTACGCCGCGGACGCGCCGAAGGTCCTCGAAGGCTTCGGCCTGGGCGCCGCGCTGATCGCCATGTTCATGCGCGTCGGCGGTGGCATCTTCACCAAGGCCGCCGACGTCGGCGCCGACCTGGTCGGGAAGATCGAGAAGGGCATCCCGGAGGACGACCCGCGCAACGCCGCCACCATCGCCGACAACGTCGGGGACAACGTGGGGGACTGCGCGGGCATGGCGGCCGACCTCTTCGAGTCCTACGCGGTGACGCTGGTCGCCGCGCTGATCCTGGGCATGGCGGCGTTCGGCGACGCGGGGCTCGCGTTTCCCCTGATGGTTCCGGCGATCGGTGTGGTCACGGCGGTGATCGGCATCCTCGCGGTGGCCCCCCGTCGAGCCGACCGCAGCGGCATGAGCGCCATCAACCGCGGCTTCTTCGTCTCCGCGGCCGTCTCCCTGGCCCTGGTGGCCGTCGCCGGGTTCGTCTACCTGCCCTCCACCTACGCGGAACTGGACGGGGTGACCGACCCGGCGGTCGCCGGCCGTTCGGGGGACCCGCGGGTGCTGGCGCTGGTCGCGGTGGCCATCGGCATCGTGCTCGCCGCACTGATCCAGCAGCTGACCGGTTATTTCACCGAGACCGGCCGGCGCCCGGTGAGGGACATCGGCCGGACCTCGCTCACCGGGCCGGCCACCGTGATCCTGGCCGGTGTCGCGATGGGGCTGGAATCGGCCGTCTACACCGCCCTGCTGATCGCCCTCGGGGTGTACGGGGCCTTCCTGCTGGGCGGCGCCTCGGTGATGCTCGCGCTGTTCGCGGTGGCCCTCGCGGGCACCGGCCTGCTGACCACCGTCGGCGTGATCGTCGCCATGGACACCTTCGGCCCGGTCTCCGACAACGCCCAGGGCATCGCCGAGATGTCCGGTGACGTGGAGGGCCCGGGCGCCCAGGTGCTGACCGACCTCGACGCGGTGGGCAACACCACCAAGGCGATCACCAAGGGCATCGCCATCGCCACCGCGGTGCTCGCGGCGGCGGCGCTCTTCGGTTCCTACCGGGACGCCGTGCTCGCTGGTGCGCGTGAGGTGGGGGAAAGGATCTCCGGCCCCGGCGCACCGCTGACGCTGATCACGGACATCACCCAGCCCAACAACCTGGTCGGGCTGATCATGGGCGCCGCGGTGGTCTTCCTCTTCGCCGGACTTGCCGTCAACGCGGTGTCGCGGTCGGCGGGCGCGGTCGTCCACGAGGTCCGCCGCCAGTTCCGGGAGCACCCCGGGATCATGGACCGCACCGAGAAGCCGGAGTACGGGCGGGTCGTCGACATCTGCACCCGGGACGCCCTGCGCGAGCTGACCACGCCCGGCCTGCTGGCCGTGACCGCGCCCATCGCCGTCGGCTTCACGCTCGGGGTCGGCGCGCTCGCCTCCTTCCTGGCCGGGGCCATCGGCGCCGGAACCCTGATGGCGGTGTTCCTCGCCAACTCCGGCGGAGCCTGGGACAACGCGAAGAAGCTGGTGGAGGACGGTCACTTCGGCGGCAAGGGCAGCGAGGCCCACGAGGCCACCGTCATCGGCGACACCGTGGGCGACCCGTTCAAGGACACCGCGGGTCCCGCCATCAACCCGCTGCTGAAGGTGATGAACCTGGTGGCGCTGCTGATCGCGCCCGCGGTGATCCAGCTCGGCTACGGCTCGGGTGCAAGCCCGGGCCTGCGGGCGCTGGTCGCGGTGCTCGCGCTGGTCGTCGTCGTGGCCGCCGTGTGGGTCTCCCGGCGCAGGGGGATCGCCATGGGCGACCCGGACGAGGCGCGGGCGCCGGTCGGGCGCTGACGGATCGTTCAGGCGTGCCGGCTGGACGCAGGCCCTCGGGCCCCTGCGTCTCCACCGTGTCTCCACCGCGTCTCAACGAGCACTTGTGCCCTTCTTGTGTGCGAACTTGCACAACAGCGGCCGTGAATCTTCTCTCGCTGATGCAAAAGGATTCAATCAGCCATAAATCGGATGCTCGGACTCCGTGTGGCCCTCCCCCGACGTGTATGTTCCGGGGCCGAGAGCGACGGAAGGGACCGACCCGGTGAAGAAGAAGCTCGCGACCGTCCTGGCCGGCGGTGCGGCACTGATGCTGGCGCTGTCCGGTTGCGGCGACGACAACAGCGAAGAGCTCAACGCCTGGGCCAAGAAGGTCTGTGACGGTGTGCAGCCTCAGGCCAAGAAGATCCAGGCGGCCAACGCCTCGATCCAGGAGGACAGTTCCGACAAGGCGCCGCCCAAGGACGTCAAGGAGACCGACTCCAAGGCCTTCCAGGACATCTCCGACGCCTACCGGAAGATCGGCTCCGTGATCGACCGTGCCGGTCCGCCGGCGGTGGAGAACGGTGAGAAGAAGCAGAAGGACGCGGTGAAGGAGCTCAACTCCATCGCCGATTCCTACGCCGACCTGAAGAAGCAGGTCGACAAGCTCAAGACCGACGACCAGGCCGAGTTCGCCGACGGGCTCAAGGAGGTCGGCGCCGAGCTGCAGAAGCTCAGCGGCAGCGGCAGCGACGCCCTGAAGCGGCTGGAGGAGGGCGAGGTCGGCGAGGCCATGCGCCAGCAGCCCACCTGCGAGGCCGGAGGCGGCGCCGGGTCGAAGTCCGACGCCTGACCCGCTGCCGCACCCCGGGTCGCCGATCGCCGATCGCCGATCGCCGATCGCCGATCGCCGATCGCCGATCGCCGGTGCTCCGGTTCCCTGTGGATCCGTGAGCCCGACCCATCCGGGGGGCTCACTCGGGAGGGTGACGCGATGTCGGGCGGACGCCGCCCTGTCCACAGATGACACCAGCGGCCTCCTCTTCCGCCCCTCCGTCGTCCACAGGCGGGCGTGCCGGTCGGGCCCGAGCGGTGACAATGGGACGGTGAGCAACGCCAGCCAGTCACCCCAGCCCTCGGACACGAGGCCCTCGGCCCTGTCCGCCCTGCCGGCCGCCGACCGTCCCGACACCACGGCGCGTCTTCGGGAAGCCCTCCTCGCGGCGGACTTCACCGCCGACGGGCTGCTCGAGCTGCTCGGCGCCCCGGCCTACGCGGCGCTGGCGCGGGCCGAGACCGTCCCCGCGCTGCGCGCCACGCGCGGCGACTCGGCGCTGCGGATACTGGTCCGCCTGTTCCTCCTCCAGCAGCCCGTCGCGGGCGGGCGGGCGGCCGAGGTGCTGCCGCTGGAGGACTGCCTGGACGCCGGATGGCTGCGGCCGGCCGGTGGCGACGAGGTCGCCGCCACCGTGGACGTGCGGCCGTACGGCGGGCCGGACGGCGAGGACTGGTTCATCGTGTCCGACCTCGGCTGTGCCGTGGGCGGGGCCGGTGGCATCGGCAGCAAGGAGGAGGGCGTGGTCCTCGGCGTGGGCGGCGCCTCCACGACCCTGGCCGGTGTCACCGTGCGCACCCCGGTCGCCACCGCCCTCGACCTCGGCACCGGTTCCGGGATCCAGGCACTCCACGCGACCGGGCACGCCACCCGGGTGACGGCCACCGACCTCAACCCGCGCGCCCTGCACGTGACCGCGCTGACCCTCGCGCTCTCGGGAGCGCCGGCTGCCGAGCTGTACGAGGGCTCGCTCTTCGAGCCGCTGCCTGAGCAGGACAGATACGACCTGATCGTCTCCAATCCGCCGTTCGTGATCTCCCCGGGAGCCCGCCTCACCTACCGGGACGGCGGAATGAGCGGCGACGACCTCTGCCGCACCCTGGTCCAGCAGTCCGGCCCCCGGCTGAACGAGGGCGGTTTCGCGCAGTTCCTCGCCAACTGGGAGCACGTCGACGGGGAGGACTGGCAGAGTCGGCTGGCCTCCTGGGTGCCGTGGGGATGCGACGCCTGGATCGTCCAGCGTGAGGTGCAGGACGTCACGCAGTACGCCGAGCTGTGGCTGCGCGACGCCGGGGACCACCAGGGCGATCTCGCCGAGTACCAGGCCCGGTACGACGCCTGGCTCGACGAGTTCGAGGCCCGTGACGTGCGGTCGGTCGGCTTCGGCTGGATCACCCTGCGCCGGAGCGCGGCGGCCGAGGCCGACCCGTCGGTCACCGTCGAGGAGTGGCCGCACCCGATCGAGCAGCCGCTCGGCGAGACGGTGCGGGCCCACTTCGACCGGGTGGACTACCTGCGGAGCAACGACGACGCGGCACTGCTGGAGGCGCACTTCCGGCTGGCCGGCGAAGTGCTGCAGGAGCAGGTCGGGCTGCCCGGGGCCGAGGACCCCGAGCACGTGGTGCTCCGCCAGAACCGCGGCATGCGCCGGGCCGCCCAGGTGGACACCGTGGGCGCCGGATTCGCCGGCGTCTGTGACGGATCGCTCAGTGCGGGCCGGATCCTGGACGCCATCGCCCAGCTCATGGGGGAGGACCCGGTGCTCCTGCGGGACCGCACGCCCGCGCAGATCCGGCTGCTGATCGAGCAGGGATTCCTCGAGCCGGCCTCCTGACCGGCGCGGCGTGACGCCGGTTCCCGGGCGGCATGGTGTTTGAGGCGCGGCCCGCGGGGGACGCCGGATCCGTGCGCCGCCGCAGGCCAGGAGGACGGGTGGCGCGTGCCGCCCGGCCGCTTACCGGTCCGGCTCGGGAGTCCGGGCGGCAGGAATGACGGTAGTCGGGTTACCGTTCGAGTGGCCGTTGCGGGCTTTTCCCGTTTGACACGGGGGCGGCATGTACCGTCACACTCCGCAGCGTCACATGACCCGAACCCGGGGTGCCGGAGCACCTCGGGGAAGACCCCGCGTCGACCGGAGAGAAGAGCAGAAGTTGTCCCCGACCAGCGAGACCGCACAGGGCGGCCGCCGACTCGTCATCGTCGAGTCGCCTGCCAAGGCGAAGACGATCAAGGGCTATCTGGGCCCTGGCTACATCGTCGAGGCGAGCGTCGGGCACATCCGCGACCTTCCCAACGGCGCCGCGGAGGTGCCCGAGAAGTACACCGGCGAGGTCCGGCGCCTCGGGGTGGACGTCGATCACGACTTCCAGCCCGTCTACGTCGTCAACGCCGACAAGAAGGCCCAGGTCAAGAAGCTCAAGGACCTCCTGCGGGAGTCCGACGAGCTCTTCCTCGCCACCGATGAGGACCGCGAGGGCGAGGCCATCGCCTGGCACCTGCAGGAAGTGCTCAAGCCCAAGGTCCCGGTCAAGCGGATGGTCTTCCACGAGATCACCAAGGACGCCATCCAGCAGGCCGTGCGCAACCCGCGCGAGCTGAACAAGAAGCTGGTCGACGCCCAGGAGACCCGCCGCATCCTGGACCGCCTCTACGGCTACGAGGTCTCCCCCGTGCTGTGGAAGAAGGTCATGCCGCGCCTGTCGGCCGGCCGCGTGCAGTCGGTGGCGACGCGCCTGGTCGTCGAGCGTGAGCGCGAGCGCATCGCCTTCCGCTCCGCCGAGTACTGGGACCTCACCGGCACCTTCGCCCAGGCTTCCGGCGCGGCCGGACCCTCGGACTCGTCCGACCCCTCCTCGCTGGTCGCCCGCCTCGCCGCGGTCGACGGCCTGCGGGTCGCCCAGGGCCGCGACTTCGACTCCCGGGGTCAGGCCAGGACGGCGAACGTCCTCCACCTCGACGAGGCGAACGCCCGTGCCCTGGCGGCGGCGCTGGAGAACACGCGCTTCCAGGTCCGCTCGGTCGAGTCCAAGCCCTACCGCCGCTCGCCGTACGCCCCGTTCCGGACGACGACGCTGCAGCAGGAGGCCAGCCGCAAGCTCGGCTTCGGCGCCAAGGCGACCATGCAGATCGCCCAGAAGCTGTACGAGAACGGCTTCATCACCTACATGCGTACGGACTCCACCACGCTGTCGGAGACCGCGGTCGCCGCCGCCCGCGCGCAGGTCACCCAGCTGTACGGCGCCCAGTACCTGCCGGACAAGCCGCGCACCTACGCCGGCAAGGTCAAGAACGCGCAGGAAGCGCACGAGGCGATCCGCCCTTCCGGCGACCGCTTCCGCACCCCTGCCGAGACCGGTCTCACCGGCGACCAGTTCCGGCTCTACGAGCTGATCTGGAAGCGCACCGTCGCCTCCCAGATGAAGGACGCGACCGGCAACTCCGTCACCGTCCGGATCGGCGGCGCCGCCTCCGACGGCCGCGACGCCGAGTTCAGCGCCTCCGGCAAGACCATCACCTTCCACGGCTTCATGAAGGCCTACGTGGAGGGCGCCGACGACCCCAACGCCGAGCTCGACGACCGTGAGCGCCGGCTGCCGCAGGTCTCCGAGGGCGACCCGCTGAGCGCCGAGCAGATCACCGCCGACGGCCACTCGACCAAGCCGCCCGCCCGCTACACCGAGGCGTCGCTGGTCAAGGAGCTGGAGGAGCGCGAGATCGGCCGTCCGTCGACCTACGCGTCGATCATCGGCACCATCCTCGACCGCGGCTACGTCTTCAAGAAGGGCACGGCCCTGGTGCCGTCCTTCCTGTCCTTCGCCGTGGTCAACCTGCTGGAGAAGCACTTCGGCCGCCTCGTCGACTACGACTTCACCGCCCGCATGGAGGACGACCTCGACCGCATCGCGCGCGGCGAGGCGGAGTCGGTGCCGTGGCTGCGGCGCTTCTACTTCGGCGAGACCGGCGGGACGGCCGGCGGCAGCGGGGCGGCGGACGCGGGCAACGGGGACGGCGACCACCTCGGCGGGCTCAAGGAGCTCGTCACCGACCTCGGTGCCATCGACGCCCGCGAGGTCTCCTCGTTCCCCGTCGGCGAAGGCATCGTGCTGCGGGTGGGCCGCTACGGCCCGTACGTCGAGCGCGGTGAGAAGGACGCCGAGGGCCACCAGCGCGCGGACGTCCCCGAGGACCTCGCGCCGGACGAGCTCACCGTCGAGCTGGCCGAGGAACTGCTCGCCCAGCCCAGCGGGGACCGCGACCTGGGTCAGGACCCGGAGACGGGCCGCCCCATCGTCGCCAAGGCCGGCCGGTACGGCCCCTACGTCACCGAGGTGCTCCCCGAGGACACTCCGAAGACCGGCAAGAACGCGGTCAAGCCGCGCACGGCGTCGCTCTTCAAGACGATGACCCTGGACACGGTCACCCTGGACGACGCGCTCAAGCTGATGTCGCTGCCCCGTGTGGTCGGCGCCGACGCCGAGGGCGTGGAGATCACCGCGCAGAACGGCCGCTACGGCCCGTACCTGAAGAAGGGGACGGACTCGCGGAGCCTCCAGGCGGAGGACCAGCTCTTCACCATCACGCTGGAGGAGGCGCTGGCGATCTACGCCCAGCCCAAGCAGCGTGGACGGGCCGCGGCCAAGCCCCCGCTGAAGGAGCTGGGCGACGACCCGGTCAGCGGCAAGCCGGCCGTGATCAAGGACGGCCGCTTCGGTCCCTACGTCACCGACGGCGAGACCAACGCGACCCTCCGCTCCGGCGACAGCGTCGAGACGATCACACCGGAGCGCGGGTTCGAGCTGCTCGCCGAGAAGCGGGCCAAGGCCCCCGCCAAGAAGACGGCGAAGAAGACCGCCAAGAAGACCACGGCGAAGAAGGCGGCCACCAAGACGGCCACCAAGACCGCCGCGAAGAAGACGGCGGCCAAGAAGACCACCACCTCCGCGGCCAGGAAGACGGCGGCGAAGAAGACCACGGCGTCCACCGCCTCGAAGAAGACGGCGGCAGAACCGCCCCTCGAGGACTGACCCGCCCGGGACCGGGAATCGAGGGAACTGGGCGGACGGCGCAGAGCCGTCGACGCCCGGTACCCCCGATAGAACCCCCGGACCCGACCGACCATGCCGGCCCGGGGCCCGGTTTCCGCACGTGCGCGCGACGCCGCACGCGTTCGGAGGCCGGGCCCGTGGCGTCGGCGCGTCCCGATAGGCTGAACGCATGACGCGAGCCGAGCAGACAACGGCCCACTCCCCGGACCCCGACGACGCCCTGGTCGCAGATTCACGCGAACGGGCCGTGCGGTCCCTGCTGGGCAGGCCGCAGCTGAAGCGACTGTGGAGCGCCCACCTCGTCTCCGGAACCGGTGACCTCCTGGCCCTGCTGGTCCTGGTGCTGCTGGCACTCCAGGCGGCGGTCTCCGAGAGCACCTTCGGCGGCGGATCCCGCGGTGTCGCCCTCACGGTCGCCTGCGTGCTGGGCGCACGCGTGCTGTCGACCCTCCTCTTCGGCGCCGTTCTGCTGGGACCGCTCACCGCTCTGACCGCGGCCGAGGGGCCGCTGGACCGGCGCTGGACCATGGTCGGCGCCGACGGCTTCCGCCTGGTCCTGCTGATCCTGGCCCCGCTGTGGATCGACTGGACCCCCGGCGGCGCGGTGGCCGCGCTGATGGTGACGGTCTTCCTGACCGGCGTGGCCGAGCGGCTGTGGACGATCTGCCGCGCCTCCGCCGCCCCCGCGCTGCTGCCGCCCCCGCCCCCGGAGGGCGCCAGCATCCGGCCGCTGCCGGACCACCAGGACGCCCTGCGCCGTCTCTCGCTGCGCACCACCGTCGGCGCCCTGCCGCTGGCCGCCGCGGCGCTGGTGCTCGCCACGCTGATCAGCAACCTGCTCGGCGCCGGCCTCGACTGGTTCGCCCAGCACCAGGCCGCGCTCGCCTCGTTCGTCGCGGCCGGGCTGTTCGCCGCGTCGGTCTCGGTCCTGGTCCAGCTGGAGCTGCCCACCACCCGCACTCCGCGGGCCCGCTCACCGCTGGAGGGCCTGCGCCGCCCGCGGAGCGGCTCCGGCCCCGACAAGGGCCGCACCGGCGCCATCCCGCTGCTGATCGTCGCCTGCGCCTCGGTCGCCGCCGCGATCGCCGCCTCGGTGGCCGTCGCCGTGCTGCACGCCATAGACCTGGGGGGCGGCCCGGTCGCCTACGGCCTGCTGGTTCTCGCCCTCACCGGGGGCACCGTGGCCGGTGTGCGCCTCGCCCCCAAGGTGCTGCCCGCGCTCTCCCGTCGCCGTCTGCTGGCCCTCGCCCTGACCTTCACCGGCATCGCGCTGCTGGCCACCGGCCTCGTCCCCGACATGGCGACCATGCTGCTGACCGCCGCCCTCGCCGGCGTCGGCGCGGGCATCGCCGCCAACACCGGGCACACCCTGCTCGACCAGGAGACCGAGGAGTACCGCCGCCCACGGCTCACCGACCACCTGCACGCCGTGGTCCGCGCCACCATCGGCCTGGCCGCCGTCGCCGCCCCGCTGCTGGCCGCGGCGATCGGCCCGCACCGGATGGAGAGCGGCAAGTTCGTCTTCGCGCACGGCTGCGCCTCGTTCGTCCTCATGCTGGTCGGCGCGCTGCTGCTGCCGGTCGCCGCGCTGGTGCTGGCCAAGACCGACGACCGGTCCGGCATCCCGCTCCGCCACGACCTCCGCGACGCCGTCCGCGGTGACGAGCCCACCGCCGCGCCGGCGGTGAACGGTTTCTTCATCGCCCTGGAGGGCGGCGACGGAGCCGGCAAGTCCACCCAGGCCGAGGCGCTCGCCGAGTGGATCCGCGCCAAGGGCCACGAGGTGGTGCTCACCCGTGAGCCGGGCGCCACTCCGGTCGGCAAGCGGCTGCGCTCGATCCTGCTGGACGTCTCCAGCGCCGGGCTCTCGCACCGCGCCGAGGCGCTGCTGTACGCCGCCGACCGTGCCGAGCACGTCGACACCGTGGTCCGTCCCGCGCTGGAGCGCGGCGCCGTGGTCATCTCCGACCGCTACATCGACTCGTCCGTCGCCTACCAGGGCGCCGGCCGCGACCTGTCGCCCGCCGAGGTCGCCCGCATCTCCCGCTGGGCGACCAACGGGCTGGTCCCGCACCTGACGGTGCTGCTCGACGTGTCCCCCGAGACCGCCCGCGAGCGCTTCACCGAGGCCCCCGACCGGCTGGAGTCGGAGCCCGCCGAGTTCCACGCCCGGGTGCGGTCCGGCTTCCTCACGCTGGCCGCGAGCGACCCGGGGCGCTACCTCGTCGTCGACGCCGGCCAGGAGCCGGAGGCGGTCACCACGGTCGTCCGGCACCGTCTCGACCAGATGCTGCCGCTCTCCGAGGCCGAGAAGAAGGCCCGTGAGGAGGCCCGTCGCAAGGCCGAGGAGGAGGCGCGGCGCAGGGCCGAGGAGGAGGCCGCCCGCAAGGCCGAGGAGGAGCGCCTGGAGCGTGAGCGTCAGGAGGAGCTCGCCCGCCTGCGCGCCGAGGAGGAGGAGCGTCAGCGCCGCGAGCTGGAGGAGGCGCGCCGCCGTGAGGCCGAGCGGCAGGCCGAGGAGGCCCGTCGCCGGGAGGCCGAGGCCCGCCGCAAGGCCGAGGAGGAGCGCGCCAGGCTGCTCGCCGAGGAGGAGGCCCGGGCCGCCGAGGAGGCCCGCCGCCGCGAGGAGGAGGTCGAGCGCCGCAACCGCGAGGCGGAGCAGGCCCGGCTGCGCGCCGAGGCCGAGGCCCGGCGGATGGAGAAGCAGCGGCAGGCCGAGGAGGCCCTGCTGCGCGCCGAGGAGGCCCGCCGCCTCGCGGAGGCCGCGGCGACGGCCGCCGAGGCCGCCAAGACCTCGCAGGCGGTGCGGATGTCCAAGGCGCCCGAGCCCGCACCGGCCCCGTCCCGCGACGAGGCCCGCGACGAGGCCCGTGAGGACGACCGGGGCCCGCAGGACCGCGTGAGCATGTCGAAGGCGCCGGACGACGAGGCGCTGACCGTGCCGACGCCGGTGGTCTCCCCGCAGGAGGAGACCACGGTGATCCCGCGGGTCGCCGAGAACGACGCGACGATGGAGATCCCCCAGGTGGGCCGGCCGGCCGACGAGACGGCGGTGCTGCCCCGGATCGAGCAGCCGGACCCGGACGTCACCCGGGAGATCCCGCGCGACGCGGACGTCACCCGTGAGCTGCCGCAGGTCGGCGCGGAGGGCGGTGCCAGGGACGGCCGCCGTCGCCCCGACTGGGCGGAGGAGACGCCGATGGACGACCTGCCCAGCCTCGCCGACGAGCTGCTCGGCCCGTACGACGAGCGTGACGGCGGCGACGGCAAGGGCCGTCGCGGCCGCCGTCGCTGACCCCCGCCCGCTCAGGTACGCCGCCTCGCCAGGTGCCCGACACCCGGCCGGGGCGGCGTACGCGTGCGGGCGGGTTGCCGCAGGCGAGGCGGCGCTCCTCCCGGGCGAGGGGCGAAGGGCGTGCGCAGGCGGAGGGGACGCCGCAGGCGAAGGGCGTGCGCAGGCGGAGGGGACACCGCAGGCGGGGGGCGTGCGCGGGCGGTGGGGCGCCGCGGCGGGCGCGGCCGTGGGCGCGGCCGGCGGGGAGACGGGAGGCCGCCCCCACCGGCCGGGCACCGGCTGTCCTAGCCGACCCGCACAATGGAGGCGGCGGTACGACGTGAACGAAAGGGCGGTGCCCGTGGCCGTATGGGACGACCTGGTGGGCCAGGAGCGGGTCATCGCCGAACTGGACGCCGCGGCGCGCGACGCCGACGCGCTGGTCACGGCCGCGAGCGAGGGCGCTCCGGCCCCTGCCGCGTCCAAGATGACGCACGCCTGGCTGTTCACCGGCCCGCCCGGCGCGGGACGGGAGGCGGCGGCCCGCGCCTTCGCCGCCGCGCTCCAGTGCGTCAGCCCGGACCGTGCTCTCGGCGGCGCCCCCGGCTGCGGCTTCTGCGACGGCTGCCACACGGCCCTCATCGGCACCCACGCCGACGTCTCCACCGTCGTCGCGACCGGCGCGCAGATCCTGGTCGACGACATGCGCGACACCGTGCGCAAGTCGTACACCGCCCCGGCGGGCGGCCGCTGGCAGGTGATCCTCGTCGAGGACGCCGAGCGGCTCAACGAGAAGTCGGCCAACGCCGTCCTCAAGGCGGTCGAGGAGCCGGCCTCGCGCACCGTCTGGATGCTCTGCGCGCCGTCCGTGGACGACGTGCTGCCCACCATCCGCTCCCGCTGCCGGCTGCTGACCCTGCGCACCCCGCCGGTCGAGGCCGTCGCCGACCTGCTGATCCGCCGCGACGGCATCGAGCCCGGCACCGCCCACGCGGTGGCCCGCGCCACCCAGGGCCACGTCGACCGCGCCCGCAGGCTGGCCGTGGACCCGGCGGCCCGCGAGCGCCGGGCCGCCGTGCTCAAGCTGCCGCTGCGGGTGGGCGACGTGGGCGGGGCGCTGCGCGCCGCGCAGGAGCTGGTGGACGCGGCGGCCGCCGACGCCAAGGTGCTGGCCGAGGAGCTGGACGTCAAGGAGACCGAGGAGCTCAAGGCGGCGCTCGGCGCGGCCCAGGGCGGCAGGCTCCCCCGGGGCACGGCCGGCGTGATGAAGGACCTCGAGGACAAGCAGAAGCGCCGCCGCACCCGCACCCAGCGCGACAGCCTGGACCTGGCGCTGACCGACCTGACCAACTTCTACCGCGACGTGCTCGCCCTCCAGCTCGGCACGCGGGTGGCGCTCGCCAACGCGGACGCCGAGGACGCGCTGCAGCGGCTGGCCCGGTCCGGGACCCCCGAGTCGACGCTGCGCCGGATAGAGGCGATCGGCGCCTGCGGCGAGGCACTCGACCGCAACGTGCCGCCGCTGCTGGCCGTCGAGGCGATGACCATGGCGCTGCGTGACGGTTAGCCCGTGCGGGCGACATCCATGGCACAGGGCGTGAGCATGGCTGCGGAGAGTTACCGTGGCCGGGTGGAGATCAGCCGCAGCTCTCGTTCCGTGCCCCGTCCCTGGCGGGCCGCGCGCCTGGCCGGAGCGGTCGTCACCGCCTCCGCACTCCTGCTGACGGCCTGCGCCGCGAAGCAGGAGCAGTCGGGCGACCCGGGCACCCGCCCCGCGCTCGCCGCCCTCCCCGCCGAGGTGGCGCCGCAACTGGCCCGCTTCTACGAGCAGAAGCCCTCCTGGCGTTCGTGCGGCGCGCCCGGGTTCCAGTGCGCGACGGTGCGCGCGCCGCTCGACTACGCGCGGCCGGAGGCCGGCGAGGTGCGGCTCGCGGTGTCGCGGACCAGGGCCACGGGGCCGGGCCGCAGGCTGGGCTCGCTGTTCGTCAATCCCGGAGGCCCGGGCGGCTCCGCCGTCGACTACCTGCAGGGCTACGCCGCGCTGGGTTACCCCGCCGAGGTCCGGGCCCGGTACGACATGGTCGCCGTCGACCCGCGCGGGGTCGCCCGCAGCGAGCCGGTCGACTGCCTCGACGGACCGCACATGGACGCCTACACCGGAACCGACTTCACCCCGGACGGGGGCGCCGAGGCGGACTCCCTGGTGGAGGCGTTCAAGACCTTCGCCGAGGGCTGCGGCGGCCGTTCCGCGAAGGTGCTGCGCCACGTCTCCACGGTGGAGACGGCCCGTGACATGGACGTGGTGCGGGCGGTGCTCGGCGACAAGGAGCTGCACTACGTCGGGGCCTCGTACGGCACCTTCCTGGGCGCCACGTACGCCGGCCTGTTCCCGTCGCGGGTGGGCCGCCTGGTGCTGGACGGCGCGATGGACCCGTCGCTGCCGGCCCGCCGGCTGAACCTGGACCAGACGGCCGGCTTCGAGACGGCCTTCCAGGCGTTCGCCCGCGACTGCGTGCGGCAGTCGGACTGTCCGATCGGCGGCCGGAAGGCCACCCCCGCCGGGGTGGGGCGGGGGCTGAAGGCGTTCTTCGAGAAGCTGGACGCCGAGCCGCTGAAGGCCGAGGACCCGGACGGACGCGAGCTGACGGAGTCGCTGGCCACCATCGGGGTGATCGCCGCCATGTACGACGAGGGCGCCTGGCCCCAGCTCCGGGAAGCGCTCGACTCCGCCCGCCGGGACAAGGACGGCACCCAGTTGCTGGCGCTCTCCGACAGCTACTACGAACGGGACACCGAGGGCCGGTACTCCAACCTGATGTTCGCCAACAGCGCGGTGAACTGCCTCGACCTGCCCGCGGCGTTCTCCTCGCCGGAGGAGGTGCGCGCGTCGCTGCGGGACTTCGAGAAGGCCTCGCCGGTCTTCGGCGAGACCATGGCCTGGTCCGCGCTGAACTGCGCCTACTGGCCCGTCGCCCCCACCGGCGAGGCCCGGCGCATCGAGGCCGAGGGCGCCGCCCCGATCCTGGTGGTCGGCACCACCCGTGACCCCGCCACCCCGTACGTCTGGGCCGAGGCCCTGGCCGGTCAGCTCTCCTCCGGCCGGCTCCTGACCCACGACGGCGACGGCCACACCGCCTACGGCCGCGGCAGCGACTGCGTCGACGCGGCGGTCGACGCCTATCTGCTCCGTGGCACCGTCCCCCCGGAGGGGAAGCGCTGCCTCTGACCTCCCGGAACGCCCTGTCGATCGCCGGTTCGGAGCACCCCTGGAAACTGTGTAGACTTACCGTCGTCGCCGGTCGCACCATGGTGCGGTCAGCACGTGCCGCTTTAGCTCAGATGGCCAGAGCAACGCACTCGTAATGCGTAGGTCTCGGGTTCGAATCCCGAAAGCGGCTCATCGATGAACCCGCCGGTCAACGGCGGTACACGTGAGGGCCCGGTCAAGATCATTTGACCGGGTCCTTTCGCGTTGTGCGCACCCTGCCGCAGGTGAGCGATCCACGTGCACCTACCTCCACGTCTGCGTCAGCCACGTCAGCGCCGTCGGCGGACGGCCCGGACCGTGCCGGGTAATCGGAGCTTGCAGCCGTACCCGGGCGGGTCAGCGGAGTGCGTCCTGGTCACTGAACTTGTCGCGGACGCCCGGGGGACGGTCCCGCTCGTAGCTTCTTTCCATGCGGCAGGTCGGTTGTGCCGTCCGGGGTTATCAGCGGTCCTAGTACGGAGGTCACGTGTCAGCGACACCAGAGCGCCCGGGTGACTGCGGGATCGCGGTGCTTGCCAGCAGGGTCGGCGCGGACGAGAAGAGGTTGTTCGACGCCTTCGACCGACGCGGGATCCCTTTCGAGCACGTGGATACCCGGCGTCAGTGGTTCGTGGCCGGTGAGCGTGGCCTGCCCTGGGATCTCGCGTTGAACCGGGAGATCGGTCAGGTCCGCGCGGTGTACGCGGCCCGCTGCCTCGCCGCGGCGGGGGTCGATGTGGTCAACAGCGCGGACGCCACCGAGGTGTGTGGTGACAAATGGCGTTCCACCGTGGCCTTGGAGGCGGCGGGGGTGCCGACCCCGCGTACCGCGCTCGCTCTCACGCCGCAGGCCGCGCTGGCCGCTCTGGACTCGATCGGGTATCCGGCTCTGATCAAGCCGCTGGTCGGTTCGTGGGGCCGGCTGGTCGTTCCTCTGCCTGACCGGGCCGGTGCGGAGGCCGTACTCGAGTACGTTGCCGCGCTGCCTGGCCCGCAGTCCCATCTCGGGTACGTGCAGGAGCTGATCGACAAGCCCGGCCGGGACATCCGGGTGATCGTGGTCGGTGGTCAGGTGCTGGGGGCCGTGTACCGGACGGGTGAGTCCCTGCGGACGAACGTGGCCCTTGGCGGGCAGGCCCGGCCCTGCGAGGTCACTCCGGAGATCGGCAAGCTCTCCGTCGCCGCGGCCACGGCCGTCGGCGCCGACATCGCCGGTGTCGATCTCATCGAGGACCGGGACGGCCGCCTGCTGGTCCTGGAGGTCAATCACCGGGTCGAGTTCTCCGGTTTTCAGTCCGCCCTCGCGGATCGGGTGGACGTCGCGGATCACATCGTGGGTCATCTGCTGGATCGGGTGCGGCGATGAAGGGGGTTTTCGCTGCGTCGGGGAGGGTGACCGAGACGTATGCGGCGGGGTTGCTCCGGGCGATGCTGGAGAT